>NZ_JBHVCT010000026.1:0-78595 GCF_042803195.1 Streptomyces sp. NPDC057428 | reverse complement strand
TCCGGTGCCGGGCCGGGAGCCCTCCCGCCATTGCACCGGCTTCGCCGCCCTGCGGCCGGCGGCCATGACCAGCTGTTTCACCGACTGGGGCTTGTTGGGGTACTTCGCGACCGGGGGGCGTCCGTTCCCGGAGTACGGCTCGGTCACCGGTACGGCTTCGCCAGGGTGGGCCGACATGGTGGTCGAGATGCCCACCACATAGTTGAGGCCGCGGGCCTGGACACCGAGGCGGAAGGCTGCGGCATCGCCGTATCCGGCATCCGCGACGGCCAGCGGCACCTCGATGCCCCACGAGCGGGTCTCGTCGAGCATGTCGAGCGCGAGCTGCCATTTCTCCACGTGCCCGGTGTCGTCGGGGATGCCGCAGGCGGTGCGGCGGGCGACCTTGTCCGGGTCTGCCTTCCCGGATCCGGGCGCCCAGGTCTCGGGCAGGAACAGCCGCCAGTCAACTGCCGCCGAGGCGTGGTCGGAGCCCATGTGCAGGGAGACACCCACCTGGCAGTTGGTGACCTTTCCAGCGGTGCCGGTGTACTGCCGTGACACGCACGCCGAGGCATTGCCGTCCTTGAGGAACCCGGTGTCGTCGAAGACCAGGGCGGTGGGTCGGATCGCCTTTTCCATCTTCCAGGCCAGCCGGGCTCTCACGTGCGCGGGATCCCACGGGCTGGTGGTGATGAAGTGGGCCAGGGCCTGACGGTTCCCGTCCTCACCCAGCCGGGCGGCCATCGGCTCGACCGACTTGCGCTGCCCGTCCATGAGCAGGCCCCGCAAGTAGACCTGCCCCCACCGACGCTGGTCGTCCCTCGCGAACGGCTCGAAAACCTCCGCCGCGAAATCCTCCAACTCACCACGCACCGCTGCAATCTCGTCCGGAGTCACACCCCCTCAACGCACCACCGAACCAAAGGACACGCTCACCCACAACCAACCTGACCAAGCCCTACTAGGCGCCGCGCAGCACCGCTCCGGTGCGCTCGGCTGCCAGGGCGACCGCGCTGTCGCGGGCCGCGGATGCCTCCTCGACCGTGAGCGTGCGGTCAGGGGCACGGAACCTCAGCGCGTACGCCAGGGACTTGTGGCCCTCACCGATCTGCTCGCCGGTGAAGACGTCGAACAGCCGCAGCGATTCGAGCAGGTCACCGGCGCCCTCGCGCAGGGCCTTCTCCACCACGGCGGCGGGCACGTCCGAGGCCACGACGAGGGCGACGTCCTGGGTCGCCACCGGGAAGGTGGAGATCCTCGGCGCCTGGAGCGCGCCGTCGACGGCCTGCTCCAGGACGTCGAGCTCGACCTCCATCGCGCAGGACCGCTCCGGCAGGTGGAGCTCCTTGACGACGCGCGGGTGCAGTTCGCCCGCGTGCCCGAAGAGCGTCTCCTGACCGTCGACCGTGACGTACAGCGCGGCGCAGCGGCCGGGGTGCCACGGTGCGTGGCGGTCGGCGCGGACCGTCACCTCGACGCCCGCCTCGCGGGCGATCGTGCGCGCCGCCTCGACGGAGTCCGCCCAGCCGGACGGACGGCCCTTGCCCCACCAGCCCGCCAGCTCGCGGGCGCCGGCGAGGACGACCGCGGCGTGGCGCGGCTGACGCGGCAGAGTGGCGTCCAGGCCGGCGATCTCCTCGTCGGTGGGACGACGGTCGACGGGCAGTCGCGGAGCCTTGGTCTCCTCGCCGGTCGGCCTGAAGACCAGCCCGGTCTCGAAGAGCGCCAGGTCGTGGCTGCCGCGCCCGTCGTTGCGCCGCAGGGCGCCGAGCAGTCCCGGCAGCAGCGTGGTGCGGAGCGCCGGCTCCTCGTCGGAGAGCGGGTTGACGAGGTCGACCGTACGGCGACGGGCGTCGTCCTGCTCCAGTCCGAGCCGGTCGAGGACGGCCTCACCGATGAACGGGTAGTTCGGCGCCTCGACGTAACCGGCACCGGCGAGAGCCCGGCCGATGCGGCGCTGCAGCCGCTGTCGGTCGGTGAGCCCGCGGCCGGAGGGCGGCTTCGGCAGGGTGGACGGGAGGTTCTCGTACCCCTCCAGCCGGATGACCTCTTCGGCGAGGTCGTTCGGCGCGGTGAGGTCCGGGCGCCAGGACGGCACCGTGACGAGCAGCTCGTCCTGCCCGTAGACGTCGCAGCCGACCTCCTGCAGGCGGCGTACGACGGTCTCGCGGCCGTACTCGACCCCCGCCACCCGGTCGGGGTGGCTCGCGGGCATCGCGATGGTGCGGGGCGCGGACGGTGCGGTGATCTCGGTGACGCCCGCCTCGGCCGTGCCGCCCGCCAGGAGCACCAGCAGGTCCACGGTGCGCTGCGCGGCAGCTGCGGCGGCCTGCGGGTCGACCCCGCGCTCGAAGCGCTTGGACGCCTCGGAGCTGAGCTTGTGGCGGCGTGCGGTGCGGGCGATGGTGATCGCGTCGAAGTGCGCGGCCTCGATGACGACCTCGGTGGTCCCGGCCTCCTCGGCCGTGTCAGCGATCTCCGTGTCGGCGCCGCCCATGACGCCCGCGAGGCCGATCGGCCCGCGGTCGTCGGTGATGACCAGGTCCTGGGCGTCCAGGACGCGCTTGGCACCGTCGAGCGTGGTGAGCTTCTCGCCCTGCTGGGCACGGCGCACGCCGATCGGCCCGCTGACGCGGGTGCGGTCGTAGGCGTGCAGCGGCTGGCCGAGTTCGAGCATCACGTAGTTCGTGATGTCGACCGCGAGCGAGACGGTGCGCATCCCCGCCTTCTGCAGCCTGCGCTGCATCCAGATCGGGGAGCGCGCCTCGGGCCGCAGTCCGGTGACGGTGCGCGCGGTGAAGTTGCTGCAGCCGATCGGGTCGGACACCTTGACCGGGTAGCCGTGCGCGTTGGGCGGAGGGACGTCCAGGAGTGCCGGGTCGCGCAGCGGCAGCCCGTAGGCGATGGCGGCCTCGCGGGCGACACCGCGCATCGACAGGCAGTAGCCGCGGTCCGGCGTGACGGCGATGTCGAGGACCTCGTCGACGAGCTCGAGGAGCTCGATCGCGTCGGTACCGGGCTCGTACTCCGGCGGCAGCACGATGATGCCGTGCGTGCCGTCGTCGCCCATGCCGAGCTCGTCGGTGGAGCAGATCATGCCGTGCGAGGTCCTGCCGTACGTCTTGCGCGCCGCGATCGCGAAGTCACCGGGCAGTACGGCGCCCGGGAGGACCACGACGACCTTGTCGCCGACGGCGAAGTTACGGGCGCCGCAGACGATCTCCTGCGGCTCACCGGTGCCGTTGGCGTCGCCGACGTCGACGGTGCAGAAGCGGATGGGCTTCTTGAAGCCCTCCAGCTCCTCGATGGTCAGTACCTGTCCGACGACCAGGGGGCCCTTGAGCCCGGCACCGGTCTGCTCCACGGCCTCGACCTCGAGGCCGACGGCGACGAGCTTGGCCTGTACGTCACGGCCGGTCTCGGTCACCGGCAGGTCGACGTACTCCCGCAGCCAGGAAAGCGGGACGCGCATCAGATCTCCATCCCGAACGGCCGGGTGAACCGGACGTCACCCTCGACCATGTCTCGCATGTCCTCTACGTTGTGGCGGAACATCAGCATCCGCTCGATGCCGAACCCGAAGGCGAATCCGCTGTACTTCTCCGGGTCCACACCGCAGGCGACGAGCACCTTCGGGTTGACCATGCCGCAGCCGCCGAGCTCGATCCAGCCTTCGCTGCCGCAGGTGCGGCAGGGGCGGTCCGGGTTGCCCACGGACTCGCCGCGGCAGACGTAGCAGACCATGTCCATCTCGGCCGACGGCTCGGTGAACGGGAAGAAGTTCGGCCGCAGCCGGGTCGTCATCTCCGGACCGAAGAGCGCCTGGACCATGTGGTCGAGGGTGCCCTTGAGGTCGGCCATCGTGAGGCCCTCGTCGACGGCGAGCAGCTCGATCTGGTGGAAGACCGGGGTGTGCGTGGCGTCGAGCTCGTCCGTGCGGTAGACCCTGCCGGGGCAGACCACGTAGACGGGGGGCTTGCGGCTGAGCAGCGAGCGCACCTGGACGGGCGAGGTGTGCGTGCGCAGCACGACGCCGGACTCGTCGTTCTTGGCGCCGTCGGAGCCCTGGACGAAGAACGTGTCCTGCATCTGGCGCGCCGGGTGGTCCGGCACGAAGTTCAGGGCGTCGAAGTTGAACCACTCCGCCTCGACCTCGGGGCCCTCGGCGATCTCGTAGCCCATGGCCACGAAGACGTCGGCGACGCGCTCCATCATGGTCGTCAGGGGGTGGCGCGCGCCGGCCGGGGTGCGGTCGTAGGGCAGCGTGACGTCCACGGCCTCCTCGACGAGCACCCGGGCGTCACGCTCGGCCTCCAGCTCGGCCTGGCGGGCGGCCAGCGCCTTGGAGACGGCGCCGCGGGCCTGGCCCACGCGCTTGCCGGCCTCGGCCTTGGCCTGCGGGGGCAGCGCGCCGATCTCGCGGTTGGCGAGCGACAGGGGGGAGGTACCTCCGGTGTGCGCGGTCTTCGCCTGGGCGAGCGCGTCGAGGTCGCCCGCGGCGGCGAAGGCGGCGAACGCCTCGTCCCGCATGCGCTCGATCTCTTCCGGTTTCAGTGCCTCGACCTCGACTGGGTCGTACGACTTGTTCGGTGCCGACATCTCTTCCCGTGCTTCCGATTGGCTGATACTGCGCTGAACCGGGGAACCCCGGACTCCGCGGTCTCCGCTCGACGAGCGAGGACGCAAAGGTGCCAAAGGTCGAGTCTACGGTCCGCGGGACTGCGAAGGAGCCCGTGGGCGGCTCAGGCCCCCTGGGTCAGGTAGGCAGGCGCGCTCACGGGCAGGATAAACCGGAACTCGGCTCCGCCGCCGGGTCCGCGGGCCACGGTGATCGTACCGCCGTGCGCCTCGACGATGCCCTTGACGATGTACAGGCCCAGGCCGGTCCCGCCGCGCTTGCTCCCCCGCCAGAAACGGGTGAAGACGCGGGCCATCGACTCCTCGGGGATGCCGGGTCCCTCGTCGCTCACGGTGACTGCCGTTCCGCTCTCGTCGCTCTTCGCCGGTGCGGGCGCAGGGGCGATCTCGATAGTGACCGTTCCCTCGCCGTGGCGCACCGCGTTTTCGAGGAGGTTGCCGAGGACCTGGTCGACCTTGTCGGGGTCGGCCCAGAGCATGGGCAGCGGCTGGCGGGTGTGCACAAGGAAGCGGTCGGGCGCCTGGCCGTTCGCGGTGAGTGCCTGGATGTGGCGTTCGACGGCCGCGGAGACGTCCACGGGCTGACGGCGCAGCTCCAGCCGTCCGGAGTCGATCCGGGAGATGTCGAGCAGTTCGGCGATGAGCCGGGTGACGCGGTTGGCGTCGGCGTCGACGGTCTCCAGCATGAGGCGCTTCTGGTCGTCGGTGAACCGCTCCCACTTGGCCAGCAGCGTCGCGGTGAACCCCTTGACCGAGGTGAGCGGGGAGCGCAGTTCGTGGGCGACGGTGGCGATGAGCTCGGCGTGGCTGAGTTCGGTACGGCGCCGGGCCTCGGTGCCGCGCAGCGACACGACGAGCCGGCGGACGGGCCCGGTAGGGGTCTCGCGCACGTAGCGGGCGGACACGAGGACCTCTCGGCCGCCCGGCAGCAGCAGGTTGCGCTCGGGCTGGCCGGTCCGGGTGGGGAGCCCGCCGTACGGATCGGTCAGGGTCCACCAGCGGCGTCCCTTGAGGTCCTCGAGGGGCAGGGCCTGGTCCACCGGCAGGCCGATGGCGGCGGTGCGGGAGGTGGCGGTGATCCGGGCTGCCGCCGCGTTGAAGCAGATGACGCGGCCCGCACCGTCTGCGACGACGAGGCCGTCGGGGAGATCGTCCGGGTCCACGCCCATGGCCGGGTCCCCGGTGGCCGGAGCCTCGCCGGCTCCGTCGGTGAGGGCGCGCACGGTCGGTGTGTGTGCCGCTCGCGACCCGCTCGTACCGACAGCCATATCCCGTACCCCACCTCTCGAACCGGTGCAGTGGGCCCCCGAGTTCGTCACCCTACTAGGCGTCGGCGGACGAGCGACACCCTGTGGGTGCGCACCGCCGCGTGTGGCCGGTATCGAGCGGCCGGGCCGTGGGCGGCAGGTCTCTCAGCCGGTGCGGCGCGGGCGCTGGGCGCGGGCGGAGGCATAGAGGCACACGGCTGCGGCGGTGGCGAGATTGAGACTCTCGGCCTTGCCGTGGATGGGGACCCTGACCACCGCGTCGGCCAAGGCGCGCGTCTCCTCGGGCAGGCCCCAGGCCTCGTTGCCGAACACCCAGGCGGTGGGGCCGCCCATCGTGCCGGTGTCGAGCTCGTCGTCGAGGTCCCTGTCGCCCGCGCCGTCCGCCGCCAGAATGCGCACACCGGCGTCCCGCAGCCCTTGGACCGCCTGCTCGACGGGAACGCCGACGGCCACCGGAAGATGGAAGAGGGAGCCGACCGAGGCCCGTACCGACTTGGGGTTGTAGAGGTCCACGGAGGCGTCGGTGAGTACGACGGCGTCGGCCCCGGCGGCGTCCGCGCACCGCAGGACCGTGCCCGCGTTCCCCGGGTCGCGTACGTTCGCGAGGACGGCGACCAGAGTGGGCTTCGCGGCGATGACGTCCGCGAAGGGCGAGTCCAGGAAATGGCAGACGCCGATCAGACCCTGCGGGGTGACCGTCTGCGAGACGTCGGCGAGGACGTCGGCGTCGGCGAGGCTCACGCGGGCACCCGCGTCGTGGGCGGCGCCGATGATGTCGGCGTAGCGGTCGGCCGCCTCGACGGTGGCGAAGAGCTCGGTCAGCGTGGACCGGCCGTCGCCGCCGCGGTGCGCGGCGGCCTCCCGCACGGCCTGCGGCCCCTCGGCGATGAACCTGCGCTCCTTGCCGCGGAAATTGCGCCTGGCCAGTCGGCGTGCGGCGGCGATTCGCGGCGATCGTGCGGAGATCAGTTCAGGGGTGCCCATGGTCGGCGGCGAGCCTCTCTGCGTAAGTCGACTTCTCTGCGTACGTTTCTGTGCGTACGGCTGACTACGTACGCGGCACGTGGTGGAACGCACCGGACCCGCAGACGGCACACGCCTGCGGGTCCGGCTCGAAACGCTGGAACGTCTGAAGTGCTGCCTGGATCAGGCGGCCTTCGGGGCGTTGACGTCGCTCGGGAGGGCCTTCTGGGCGACCTCGACGAGGGCGGCGAACGCGTTGGCGTCGTTGACCGCGAGCTCGGCCAGGATCTTGCGGTCCACCTCGATGTTGGCGGCCTTCAGACCCTGGATGAGGCGGTTGTACGTCATGCCGTTCTGACGGGCGGCCGCGTTGATGCGCTGGATCCAGAGCTGACGGAAGTCGCCCTTGCGCTTCTTGCGGTCGTTGTAGTTGTAGACCAGGGAGTGGGTGACCTGCTCCTTGGCCTTGCGGTACAGGCGCGAACGCTGACCGCGGTAGCCCTTGGCGGCCTCGAGGATCGCCCGGCGCTTCTTGTGGGCGTTTACTGCCCGCTTGACGCGTGCCACTTTTAACTCCTTGCAGCGGGGCTGGGAATCACGTTGTCGACTCACCAAGCCCGGAAACGAATTGGTCCCGGTCGGATCGAGGTCGCGCCTCCGGGTGAACCGGAGGCAACGGCCTCACTTGCCGAGAAGCTTCTTGACCTTCTTGGCGTCGGCCGGAGCCACGACGACCGTGCCGGTCAGCGAGCGGGTCTTCTTGGACGACTTGTGCTCGAGCAGGTGGCGCTTGCCGGCCTTCTCGCGGAGCACCTTGCCGGAACCGGTGATCTTGAAGCGCTTGCTGGCACCGCTGTGCGTCTTGTTCTTCGGCATAGCGCCGTTATCTCCTCGTCGGTGGCGCCCCTCGCGGTGCGGGCACCGGACTGCAGGGGCGTCAGATCTTTGGGTGGTTCCCGAGGAACCCGGGGCGCCTGGATGGCGGCCCCCGGAGGTCAGGCCTCGGAAGGTGTCTCGGCCGGAGCCTCAGCCGGGGCCTCGGCCGCTGCGGCCGGAGCCTCAGCGGTGTCACCCTCGGACTCGGTGTCGGGGGCGGACCCCTGACGCTCGGCCTTGCGGGCGGCCTGGGCCTCACGGGCTTCGGCCATGGCTTCGGTCTTCTTCTTGTGCGGGCCCAGAACCATGATCATGTTCCGGCCGTCCTGCTTCGGGTTCGACTCGATGAAGCCGAGGTCCTCGACGTCCGAAGCGAGACGCTGGAGCAGACGGAATCCCAGCTCGGGACGGGACTGCTCACGACCGCGGAACATGATCGTGATCTTGACCTTGTCCCCCTGCTTGAGGAACCGGACGACGTGACCCTTCTTGGTGTCGTAGTCGTGCGGGTCGATCTTCGGCCGGAGCTTCATTTCCTTGATGACCGTGTGCGCCTGGTTCTTGCGCGCCTCACGGGCCTTCATGGCCGATTCGTACTTGAACTTCCCGTAGTCCATGAGCTTGCACACGGGGGGACGGGCTGTCGCCGCCACCTCGACCAGGTCGAGGTCGTACTCCTGTGCGAGCTCCAGGGCCTTGGCAAGCGGAACAATCCCGACCTGCTCGCCGCTGGGACCGACAAGTCGGACCTCGGGAACGCGAATCCGGTCGTTGATGCGGGGCTCGGCGCTGATGGATCCTCCTCGGTAGCACCACGCGACCGCCTGGCGGACAGCCGCGTAACGTCTTCTGTGAGACCAACCGAGCCGGGAAAGAAAAAGAGCCCCGGACGGGACACAGGCGGGGCTCCTGGAAATACCGGAACACCGCCGCGTCTACCGCGGGGCGCATCGGGCAGCTCCATCGTCCGTACGGAACGATGGTCGCCACCAGACCGGTGACCCGCCATCCGTGAGGACGGTCGGGTGGGAGATCGGAGCCTCCACTTGTGGGCCGAACACATAGGTGTCCAGCCGGTCGTTACACAAGGTTAGCAGTCCGGTCGCGCAGGCGCTAATCCGTCCTCCCGACGGCTCCCGCGAGAAGGACGCGCGCGGCCGGGCCTTATCGTGTGGGCATGAGCGACGCGACCTCCCCCAGCACCGAGAACCCCGGCTTCGACGACATGGCCCGCGACATCGCGGAGGTCCCCGCGGTCGAGGTGATCGTGACAGTCGCGGTCAATCTGATGAGCGCGGCAGCCGTGAAGCTCGGCCTGACCGAGGAGGGCGAGCAGCACAAGGACCTCGACGAGGCCCGCAAGCTGGTCCACGCACTGGCCGGACTGCTCGACGCCGGCGCCACCGAGATCAGCACCTTCCACGCCTCGCCGCTCCGCGACGGCCTGAAGTCCCTGCAGCTCGCCTTCCGCGAGGCGTCCCTCGTCCCGGACGAGCCCGGCCAGGGCCCCGGCGAGAAGTACACGGGCCCCGTCTACGGCTAGTGCCGCGACCGGCAATGTTTGCCCGGTAGGAGCGCCCGCCGGTGCGTGCGATCGCAAGGCGGCCGGAAGTCCTTGTAGCGGAGCTACCAGGGCTTTTGGCCAACGCAGCGAGCGTGCGTGCTGGGCGGCGCGACGGGGCAAAGCTTGCCGGGAGGGGCACTGGTTTCCGCCGCCCCGGCCTGTCCGCACGTCCCTCCGAGCCCGCCGCCCGTCCCCAGGTGGCGGGCTCGCGTGCGTCAGCGGACGAACAGCGGCTCGCCCGGAGCCTCGGCACCGGCGGGCAGCAGCGCGAGGTCGAGCCCGCGCACCAGCCGCGCGCGCAGCACCTCGCTCGCCGAGAGCGCGTCGGCGACGCGGCGCGCGGCTTCGGCCGCCACCGCGTCCGGCGCCAGGACGAGCGCGAGGGTGCCGTCGGCCTGCCCGGGGCCGAGGTGGGCCCGGAGCACCTCGGGCTCGGCGGCGACGGCCTCCCGCACCGCGCCGACCACGGCGGGGTCGTCGAGCGGGTCCGCGCTGGTCCGGTTCTCGGCCAGGGCCAGAAGCGCCGGGCCGGTCAGCTCGAAGGCGACCGGCCCCGCCAAGTCGAGCACCACGGTGTCGGCCTTCTCGTGCGCGGCGGCCTGCAGCGCCTGGTGCAGGGGTACGGCGACGGGGCGTGCCTGGGGGTCCCAGAGGGCCAGCGAGGCGGTGGAGGTGAAGGCAGGCAGGGCGCGCCGGTCACCGGCCTGCAGCGTCGGCACGGCCATGTCGCTGGTCTTCTCGCGGCGCAGCCCGTTCTCGTCCTCCTCCACCTCCCCCAGCACGGCGACGACCGGCACGAGGAGCCGGGCGTCGCGCAGTGCCGCGAGGACGGGACCGACGGCCGACCGGTCCGCGGCCCAGGCGGTGAGGGCCGCCGTCAGCTCGGGAGAGGCGGTGCCGTCGTCGTCGGAGAAACCTGAGTCCGGAATGTTCTTGAGCGCCACAGGAGGAGCGTAGTGGGTCGGCTCTCCCGTCTCGGCGAGAGGTCGGACACAGGCTCCTGCCGACCGCGCTGCCCGGCGTCCGGGCCGTGCCCCGCCACTCGACGCGCAGGTCCGTGCTGTCTCCTTCGGTCTGCGCCGCTGCCCTGCCGCTGGTCGGTTCCGCCGCCGGGGGTGCGTATCCGGTGGGTCGTCCACCGGACGGCGGGCCCGTCGCCGTGGCCGCCGTATCCTCCGCGTCGGGCCCGGCACCCGCGGCGGGCCGGAGCGAGGAGCCCGAGGTGGATCTGGACGCGGAGCCGGCCGGCGCACTGGCGTCCCTGGCCGGCGGCGCCGACGTGTCGGTGGCGGTACTGGACACCACGACCGGGAAGCGTGCGGCTTACGGGGACGGGGCCTACGACACGGCCAGCATCGTCAAGGTCGACATCCTGGCCGCGCTCTTGCTGAGTGCGCAGGACGAGGGGCGGAAACTGAACGGCGCGGAACTGGCGTACGCCGAGGCCATGATCCGGCGCAGCGACAACACCTCGGCCACCGAGCTGTTCAGGTCCGTCGGCGGGGAGGAGGGACTCGACGCGGCCAACCGGCGGCTGGGGCTGACGGGGACCAGAGCCGCCCACGCGTGGGGCCTGACGCAGACCACGGCCGTGGACCAGGTGCGGCTTCTGGAGGCGGTGTTCGGTACGGACTCGGAGCTCTCGGCGGCTTCCCGGGCCTGTGTGGCGGAGCTGATGGGGCAGGTCGAGGCGGACCAGCGCTGGGGGGTCTCCGCGGCGGGCACGGACGCGGCGCTGAAGAACGGCTGGATGCCCCGTACGACGACGGGGCTGTGGGACGTCAACAGCATCGGGCGGGTGGCGAGCGGCGGGCACACCCTGCTGGTGGCGGTGCTGTCGCGGGGACACACGACGAAGGAGGCGGGCATCGCCCTCGTGGAGTCCGTCGCGAAGGCCGCTGCGAGGGTGGCGGGCGCGGTGGACGCGACGGGCTGACGACGGCACTGTCCACGCGCCTCGCGGCAGGGCTCGCACACCGGTCGCGGGCTTGGCGGACCCCGGTGTCCGTCAGCGCGGCCCGCCCGGGGCGTACGGGGTGCTCCGGCGTCCGGCGGTGTTCCTGCCCCGCCACAGCACGACGGCCAGGGTGAGGAGTACGGCTCCGAGGCCGCCGGCGGTGGGTGCGAGCCAGCCGGCCGGGTCCTCGTCCTGACGCTCGGGAGCGGGCCCCGTACCGAAGTACCGCTCGTGGTATCCGGCCTCGGCGGACCGGGCGTCCAGATCGTCGGGGCGCGTCTTCGCGCCGGCCTCGATCGCGGCGGCGGGGTCGACCAGACCGTAGCCCCGGGCGTCGTCACGCCCGCCCGAGGGTGAGTTTCGGGCGGTGTCCGCGAGCAGTGCCTTGATCTGGGCGGGTGACAGCCCCGGGTGTGCGGCGCGCACGAGCGCGACGGCACCCGAGACGAAGGCCGAGGCGGCCGAGGTGCCCCACTCGACGTAGTAGTGCCGGTCGGGGTTGGCGACGACGACGTCGACGCCGGGGGCACTGACGGTGGCGTACCAGCGACGGGTGGAGAAGGCGGCGTGCGTGCCGTACCTGTCGACGGCGGCTGCGGCGATCACGCCCGGGTAGGCGGCGGGATAGGAAACCCTGTCGCCCTTCTCGCCGCTGTTGCCCGCGGAGGCGACGACGGCCACTCCCTTGCCCAGTGCGTACTGCACGGCGGCGTCCTCGCCGGGCTCCGGGTGGGCGGACTTGCTGTCGTCTCCCAGGGAGAGGTTGATGACGTCGGCGCCGTGGTCGGTGGCCCAGCGGATGCCCTCGGCGAGCGCGGTGCCGCGTGACTCACGGGCCTTGGTGCGCGACGGGTCGTTGGATTCGAGGATCACCCGGACCGGAAGGATCTTCGCCCCGGGCGCGACTCCGAGGACGCCGTCACCCCGTCCGGGACCGTTGCCGCGGCCCGCGATGATGCCCGCCATCGCGGTGCCGTGCAGAGCCCATGAGCCGTCTCCGCGGCCGGCCCCGAAGCCTATGAGGTCCTTGCCGGGCAGCACCTGCCCGGCGAGGTCGGGGTGCTGGTCGTCGACCCCGGTGTCCAGGACGGCGACGGTGATCCCCTCGCCTTTGGTGGTCTGCCAGGCGCGGTCGGTGTGCAGGGCCTCCAGGCCCCACTGCTGGTCCCTGATCGCATCGGCCCGGGCCGGCACGGCGGGCAGCACCACGAAGGCGGCGGCCGTGGCCGCCGCGACGAGCACCCTGCGCGGGCGGGGGCGGGTCACTCCGGCTTCTCCGTGAGGGCGGCGACGGTCCTGCGCAGGGCGCGCTCGATCCGGTCGGCGACGCCTTTCGCCTCGTGCCCCAGCCCGGCCTGGGCGGCGACCGTCGCGGCGCCGGCCTTCATGGCTCCGGCGGCAGGCTGCGGCTCGGCGACGGTACGGCCGTCCGCGAAGCCGGAGACCGAGAAGACGACGACGGGCACCTCGGTCAGGACGTGCACCGTCCAGCTGGCGCGCTGCCGGGCTCCGAAGCCTGCCGCGGCGGTGCCCTCCACGGGGTAGGTGCGGGGCATCAGGTCGGAGCGCTCGGCGAGCTTCTGAGTCTCGAACCGCGTACCGAGTGCGCTCATCGACGTGGCGTCGGCCTCCGTGAAGACCATGCCGACCGTGGTGACGCTGGTGCGGGTGGCGTCGGTGTAGGTGGCGCGCACCAGGCGCTCGCAGCCGACCGGGCGGAGCGTCCTGAGCAGCAGGGGGTCGAGCCCCGCCGCACATCCGCCGTCATCGGCGACGCCGATCCGGGTCCAGACCCGGTCCGTCGCCCCGGGGCCGGCGCCGTCGCCTTTCAGGGTCCGCGGGAAGAGGGTGTCGACGGGCACGCTGTGCCAGGCGGAGCGGCTTGCCGCGTAGGCGTCGTCGGCTCCGGTCTCCGCCGCGGAGTCCCCGGTGAGCCAGCTCCCGGTGACGGCGCCGCCGATGAGCCCGAGACCGAGTACGGCGCAGACCCCGGCGAGCGCGGCCCTGACAGGACTTCCCGCCTTGACGGGGCGCAGCCGCGTGGTGGTCTCGGCGGGTGTCTCCGCGTAAGCGTAGTAGGCACCGGGCTGAGCGGGAGTGGCACCGGGGCGTGGGGTGAGGTCCACCGCTCCGACGGGCCTGCGCCGGGTGGCGGGCGGGGGCGGAGGCACCTGATGCGGGGGAGGCACGGCTCGCAGCCGGGTGGTGATCTCCGCGGGTCCGGGCTCGGCTCCCGGCACCGGTGGTCCGGGTTCCCTGCGCGGGGGCGGCGGTGCGGGCTCGGCGCGTGGGGGCGGCGGACCCGGTACGGCAGGCGGCACCGCCGGGCGGGGCGGCACTGGAGCGCGCTGCGCTTCGGTACTCATCCGACCCCCTGGTCCGCGTCCCCTTACCGCACACGGACCACCGTCGGGCACGGGCCCGTCCGTCCGTCGCGTGACGGTCACTCTACGGGGTGGACGGCGCCCGGTGGGCACGGGAAGGAAGCCCCGGGGGGATCTGTACCGAACGTCCCCTACCCACTGGTACGACGGTCTGGCAAGCTGCGGCCTTGACATCCTCCCCTCCCTGAGGGAGGGGAGTCCTACGGCTCGCGCCGTGGGGTTTTCTGCTTCGTCGCCGACGCCCCGCCCGGAGAACTCCGTTGAGGTCTTACACCAGCTCCACAGACTGTCACGGCCAGCCCGGCCGCCAGAAGGTCGCACGTCCACGTTCGCACGTGCAGGGGCATCTTCGATGCCATGGTGCCGCAGTTCGAGCACAGCTTCGACGAGGGGAAGAAGCGGTCAACGACCACCACGTCCCGCCCGTACCACCCGGCCTTGTACTCCAGCATGGTGCGGAACTCGGCCCACGACGCGTCACTGATGGCGCGGGCCAGGCTCCGGTTCCTGACCATGTTGCGGACGGTCAGGTCCTCGATCACGAGCGTTTGGTTCTCACGCACGAGTCGAGTCGACAGCTTGTGCAGGTGATCACGACGCCGGTCGGCGATCCGGGCATACACCTTCGCGGCCTTCAGCCGGGCCTTCGCCCCATTGTTGGAGCCCTTCGCCTTCCGGGACAGGTTCCGCTGCGCCTTCGCCAGACGGGCCCGGTCGCGACGCTCATGCCTCGGGTTCGAAACCTTCTCCCCGGTCGACAGGGTCATCAAGGTGGTGAGGCCCACGTCGATACCGACCGCCGCGTCCACGGTGGGCAACGCCTTCACCGAGGGGTCTTCGACGAGCACCGACACGAACCAGCGCCCCGCCGGATCCTGCGACACCGTCACCGTGGACGGCGAAGCACCCTCAGGCAGAGGCCGCGACCACACGATGTCCAGCGGGTCCTTCATCTTCGCGAGAGTGAGACGGCCGCCCTGGAAACGGAAGCCGCTGGTGGTGTACTCCGCCGACCGGCGGGACTTCTTCCGGGCTGCGTACGTGCGGCGAGCGCCAGGTCGTAGACCTTCCGCACACATCCGAAGGTGCGCGACAGCTCCGCCGCCTGCGCATCCGTCGGATAGAAGCGGTACTTGAACGCCCGCTTCACGTGACTGGTAGTCATGGCTCACAACTAGCAGAGGCTTGTGTGAAGATCGAACCTGCTGGTCGGAACACGGCCTTTCGCCTGGCGGCGAGACCCCGCCGTTGCCCTGCTCCGCAGGGGTTCGTCTCCTCCCCGGCCTGAAGGCCGGGGTATCCACGAAAGGACTCCGATGACTGTCCGCAGAGCTGACCGGGGCCGCTACGACCGGGCCACCACCCATCTCGACGCGCCGCTGGCCGTCGTCGATCTGGAGGCCTTCGACGCCAACGCCGACGACCTCGTTCGCCGGGCCGGCGGGAAGCCCGTCCGGGTGGCGAGCAAGTCGGTGCGCTGCCGCGCGCTGCTGGAGCGGGTGCTCGCGCGTCCGGGGTTCGCCGGGATCATGTCGTTCACCCTGGCCGAGTCCCTGTGGCTGGCCCGGGCCGGGTTCGACGACGTACTGCTGGCGTATCCGTCGGCCGACCGGGCCGCCTACGCGGAACTCGCGGCCGATCCCAAGCTCGCGGCCGCCGTGACGGTGATGGTGGACGACCCTGCGCAGCTGGAGCTCATCGACGCGGCGCGGGCCGGGGGTTCCGAGGAGATCCGGGTCTGTCTGGAACTGGACACATCGCTGCGGCTGCTCGGTGGCCGGGTCAGGGTCGGCGCGCTGCGCTCCCCGCTCCGCTCCCCCGGCCAACTCGCGGAGCTGGCAAGGTCGGTGGGGCGCAGGCCCGGTTTCCGACTGGTGGGTCTGATGGCGTACGAGGGCCATGTCGCGGGTGTCGGCGACTCGGTGGCCGGCCGGCCCCTGCTCTCGCGTGCGGTCAGGCTGATGCAGGCGGCGGCGCGGAAGGAACTGGCGGCCCGGCGCGCGGAGGTCGTGCGGGCGGTCCGTGCGGTGGCGCCGGACCTGGAGTTCGTGAACGGCGGTGGCACGGGGAGCGTGCAGCACACCGCGGCCGAGTCGGCGGTGACCGAGATCGCGGCCGGGTCCGGACTCTACGTGCCACGGCTGTTCGACAACTACACGTCGTTCACGGGCCGTCCGGCCGCCCTGTTCGCCCTGCCGGTGGTGCGGCGGCCGGGAGTGGGCGTCGTGACCGTGCTCGGCGGCGGCTATCCGGCGTCGGGCGCGCCCGGCGTGGACCGCCTGCCGGTGCCGTATCTGCCCGAGGGGCTGCGCTACGACCCGCAGGAGGGCGCCGGAGAGGTGCAGACGCCCCTGCTCGGCGCTCCCGCGGACGATCTGCTCATCGGGGACAAGGTGTGGTTCCGGCACGCCAAGGCCGGCGAACTGTGCGAGCGATTCGACGAGTTGCGGCTGATCGAGGGAGACCGGATCACCGCGACCGTCCCGACGTACCGCGGTGAAGGTCTGACGTTCCTCTGAAGCGCCCGGCCCTGGGTGGTCAGTTGCCGTGCGAACGGCTGGACGGCCCCGGGCTCCTACAGCGGGGTCACGTACGACCCCGCGATTCCGCCGTCCACCAGGAAGTCGCTGGCGTTGACGAACGAGGAGTCGTCGCTCGCCAGGAAGGCGACGGCTGCCGCGATCTCCTTCGCCTCGGCGAACCGGCCCAGGGGGATGTGCACGAGCCGGCGTGCCGCCCGCTCCGGGTCGGTGGCGAACAGCTCCTGGAGCAAAGGGGTGTTGACCGGCCCAGGGCACAGGGCGTTGACCCGGATCCCCTCACGCGCGAACTGCACCCCCAGTTCGCGGGACAGCGCGAGGACGCCGCCCTTGGAGGCGGTGTACGAGATCTGGGAGGTCGCGGCGCCCATCCGGGCCACGAAGGACGCGGTGTTGATGATCGAGCCGCGGCCCTGACGCCGCATGTACGGCAGGGCGGCCTTGCAGCAGAGGTAGACGGAGGTGAGGTTGACGTCCTGGACCCGCTTCCACGCCTCCAGCCCGGTCGTGAGGATCGAGTCGTCGTCGGGCGGCGAGATGCCGGCGTTGTTGAAGGCGATGTCGACGGAGCCGTAGGTGTCGTCCGCCGCCGCGAAGAGCTCCTCGACCTGGCCGGGGTCGGTCACGTCGACCCTGACGAAGGTGCCTGCGACGTCCTCGGCGACGGCCCTGCCCGCGCTCTCGTCGATGTCACCGCAGACGACGTGGGCCCCTTCCGAGGCGAGCCGGTGTGCGGTGGCGAGGCCGATGCCGCTTCCCGCCCCTGTGATGACCGCGGTGCGGCCGGTGAGACGTCGGCAGATGTACCCGGTGTCTGTGCTCATGCGTTTCAGGCCTCCGTGCCGATGAAGACGTTCTTGGTTTCGGTGAAGGCCGCGAGGGCGTCGGGCCCCAGTTCACGGCCGAGTCCGGACTGTCCGTACCCGCCGAAGGGAGTCCAGTAGCGGACGGCGGAGTGGGAGTTGACGGACAGGTTGCCGGCGCGGACGGCCCGGGAGACGCGCAGCGCCCGTCCCACGTCGCGGGTCCAGACCGAGCCGGCCAGGCCGTATTCGGTGGCGTTGGCCAGCCGGACGGCGTCTGCCTCGTCGTCGAAGGGCAGCACGACGGCGACGGGCCCGAAGACCTCCTCGGTTGCGACGGGCGCGTCCGGGGCGACACCGGTGAGCACGGTCGGCGGGAACCAGAACCCGGAGCCGGTGGGTGCGCTGCCCCGGATGCCGTCCGCGTCCTCGGGGACGAGTGCGCGCACGCGCTCCAGCTGGGTGCGGGAGATCAGCGGACCCATCTGGGTCTTCTCGTCCGAGGGGTCCCCGACGACCACGGCCGCGAGCGCGGGGAGGAGGAGTTCGAGGAAGCGGTCGTACACGGAACGCTGGACCAGGATGCGGGTGCGGGCGCAGCAGTCCTGGCCGGCGTTGTCCAGGAAGGACATGGGTGCGGAGGCCGCCGCGGCCTCGATGTCCGCGTCGGCGAAGACGATGTTGGGGCTCTTGCCGCCGAGTTCGAGCGTCACCCGTTTCACCCGGTCCGCGCACCTGGCCATGACCTGCTTGCCGACGCGGGTCGATCCGGTGAAGACGATCTTGGCGACACCGGGGTGCTCGACCAGGGCGTTGCCCGCCACGTCACCGGCGCCCGGCAGCACCTGGAAGAGGTGCTCGGGCAGACCCGCGTCGAGTGCCAGCCGGGCCAGGTGCAGAGCGGTGAGCGGAGTGGTCTCGGCCGGTTTGAGGAGTACGGCGTTCCCGGCCGCCAGGGCAGGGGCCGTGCCCCACGCGGCGATCGGCATCGGGAAGTTCCACGGGGCGATCACGCCGACGACGCCGAGCGGTTCCAGGAGGGTGAGGTCGATTCCGCCCGGTACGGGGATCTGACGTCCGGTGAGGCGCTCCACTCCCCCGGCCGCGTAGTCCAGCAGGTCCCGTACGTTCGCGGCCTCCCACCGGGCGTTGCCCAGGGTGTGGCCGGCCTCGGTGACCTCCAGCCTGGCCAGTTGTTCGCTCTGCTCGTCGACGAGCACGGCGAAGCGGCGAAGCAGCCGCGCCCGGTCGGCGGGGGCCAGCGCCGCCCAGCGGATCTGGGCGGCGGCGGCGCGGGTGACGGCGGCGTCGACCTCGGCGGCGGTGGTGGCCGGGACGGTGGCGACGAGCTGCTCGGTCGCCGGGTCGAGGACGCGGTGCTCGTGGATCAAGGGTTTCCTCACAGGCGTTCGAAGGAGCGGCGGAGTTCCCAGTCGGTGACCGCGGCGTCGAACGCCTTCAGTTCGACGCGCGCCATGTTGCGGTAGTGCGCGACGGTCTCGTCGCCGAAGGCCTCCCGGGCGACCTCGCTGGCTTCCCAGAGGCAGGCGGCCTCGCGCAGCGTGGTGGGCACCTGGTCGTATCCGGCGGTGTAGGCGTTGCCCTCGCAGGCTTCGGGGAGTTCGAGCCCGTTCTCGATGCCGTGGATCCCGGCCGCGACGAGACCGGCGACGGCGAGGTAGGGGTTGACGTCGCCGCCGGGCAGCCGGTTCTCGAAGCGCAGGGAGCGGCCGTGTCCCACGACGCGCAGGGCGCAGGTGCGGTTGTCGTGGCCCCAGGCGACGGCGGTCGGGGCGAAGGAGCCGGGCTGGAACCGTTTGTAGGAGTTGATGTTGGGCGCGTACAGCAGGGAGAAGTCGCGCAGGGCGGCGAGCTGGCCCGCGAGGAAGTGCCGCATCACGGGGGACATCGTCCCGTCCTCGCCCGCCATGACACTCTGCCCGTCGGCGTCCTGGAGGGAGAGGTGGATGTGGCAGGAGTTGCCCTCGCGCTCGTTGAACTTGGCCATGAAGGTGAGCGAGACGCCCTCCTGCGCGGCGATCTCCTTGGAGCCGGTCTTGTAGACGGCGTGCTGGTCGCAGGTGACGAGGGCCTCGTCGTAGCGGAAGACGATCTCGTGCTGGCCGGGGTTGCACTCGCCCTTGGCGGACTCGACGGTGAGCCCGGCGGCGGCCATCTCGTTGCGGATGCGGCGCAGCAGTGGCTCGATGCGGCCGGTGCCGAGGACGGAGTAGTCGATGTTGTACTGGTTGGCCGGTGTGAGACCGCGGTAGTCGCGGTCCCACGCCGCTTCGTAGGTGTCCTTGAAGACGATGAACTCGAGCTCGGTGCCGACGTGGGCGGTCAGTCCGTGCCCGGCGAGCCGTTCCAGCTGCCGCCGCAGGATCTGGCGGGGCGCGGCGACGACGGGTGTCCCGTCCTCCCAGGAGAGGTCTGCCATGACCAGCGCCGTGCCCTCGTGCCAGGGGACGCGGCGCAGGGTGGCGAGGTCCGGGCGCATCGCGAAGTCGCCGTAGCCGTCGGCCCAGGAGGACATCGCGAAACCGTCGACGGTGTTCATGTCCGTGTCGACGGCGAGCAGGTAGTTGCAGCCCTCCGTGCCGTGTTCGAGCACCTCGTCCAGGAAGAACGACGCCGCGAACCGCTTCCCCTGCAGTCTGCCCTGCATGTCGGGGAAGGCGAGGACGACGGTGTCGATCTCACCGCTCGCGACGAGCCTACGGAGCTCCTCGACCTGGAGCGGCGGTGTTCGGTCTGCCACGGGACACTCCTCGTTCGGTCAGCCGGAAGGCTTAAGGTATGGGAGAAAACCATTGGGGGGAAGGGGATCGGGACGTGGCGGAGGAGACCAGGAAACCGGGGCCGTCCGAGCTGGTGCTGCCCGCGCTGCGGCCGGTGCGGGCGGGCAACGGCTTCGAGGAGGCTCTGGAGCGGATACTCCAAGTGGTCCGGCTCGGCCTGGTCCCCGCAGGTGGGCGACTGCCCGCCGAGCGCGAGCTGGCCGGCCTCCTCGGCGTCAGCCGCGTCACCCTGCGCGACGTGCTGAAGGTCCTCCAGGACCAGGGGCTGGTGGAGGCCAGACGCGGCAGGTACGGCGGTACGTTCGTGCTTCCCCGGGGCGGCGCCGCCGACGGGGGTGAGCTGCGCCGCAGGGTGGCGGACACCGACATCGAGGACGTGCTGCTCTTCCGCGAGGTACTGGAAGCGGGCGCGGCGGGCCTGTGCGCGTCGCGCGGGCTCGACGACGCTGGGGCGGACCGGCTGCGTACGGCTCTGGCGGCGACACACGAGGCACCCCTGCCCGACTACCGCAGACTCGACACCCTCTTCCATCTGACACTGGCCGAGCTCTCGGGCTCCCCGTCCCTCTCGGCCCGGTACGCGGCGGTCCGGGCGACCGTCAACGACCTGCTGGACTGCATACCCCTGCTCGTGCGGAACCTGGAGCATTCGCAAGCCCAGCACACGGCCCTCGTCGAGGCGGTGCTCGACGGCGACGAAGGGGCGGCCCGCGCGGTGACCCGGGAGCACTGCGCGGGCACGGCCGCGTTGCTCAGGGGTTTTCTGGCTTGATCCCGCTCTTCCGGATCACCGCTCTTGCGCGGCGGCCCGCTACGAACAAAGGTATGTCGCAACACCATTGCACCGGGCCGGCCCGCAGGCCGGCCGCCGGAGGGACCGCACCATGCACGAACCGCTCATCGGCGTGACGACCTATCTGGAGCCGGCGGCTCGCTGGGGCGTCTGGGAACTACCGGCGGCGGTACTCCCCTCGGCATATCCGCGGCTGGTGCAGCGCTCCGGCGGCCTGGCCGCGCTGCTGCCGCCGGACACCCCGGAACGCGCCGCGGACGTCGTGGCCCGGCTGGACGGGCTGGTCATCGCCGGCGGGGCGGACGTCGATCCAGGGCTGTACGGCGCGGAACGCGACTTCAGGACGGGCCCGCCCTCCCACGAGCGCGACTCCTGGGAGGTCGCCCTGCTCCGCGCGGCTAGGGCGGCGGGCACCCCGGTGCTGGGTATCTGCCGGGGTATGCAGCTGCTGAACGTGGCCCTGGGCGGCACGCTGACCCAGCATCTGGACGGCCACGCGGGCCCGTTCGGCAAGGCGGGGGTCCTCGGCGAGCACACGGTGACACCGGTGCCCGGCACGCTGTACGCCTCGCTGGTCCCCGAGGAGGCCTCCGTACCGACGTACCACCACCAGGCCGTGGACCGCCTCGCAACGGGCCTGGTGGTGTGCGCGCACGCGGCGGACGGCACGGTGGAGGCGGTCGAACTACCGGGCGCCCAGTGGGTGCTGGGCGTTCAGTGGCACCCGGAGATGGGCGACGACCTGCGCATCATGCGGGCGCTGGTGGAGGCGGCCCGCGCGGGCGCACGAGCGGGACGGCCTGTGGCGGACCGCGCCTGACGGACCCGCCGGTCACACATGCGCCGCGCGCGGACCCGGTGACCGCGCGCAGGCCGGTCTCCGCGCGCGGCAGGGTGCCGGCTCAGCCGCGCGCCGGACCCGAGGGGTGTGCTGTCAGGGAGAGCAGGTCGCGGGCAGGACCGGTGGGCCGGTGACCCGCGGGCCAGACCGCGCGCAGCTGCCGGCGCAGCCGGACACCCGCGACGGGGACCTCGACCAGACGCCTGGCCGCGAGTTCCTCGTCGAGCGCGAGTTCGCTCAGTACGCAGGGCCCGGCCCCGCTCTCCGCGGCCCCCTTGACCGCGGTGGTGGAGGAGAGTTCCAGCAGGGGGCGCGCCAGTCCACCGTGCACGGCGAGCGCGGCGTCCAGCACCTGCCGTGTCCCCGAACCGTGCTCGCGCAGGATCAGGGGGGTCGCCGCGAGCTCCCGGGGCGTCAGCTGCCTACGCCGTCGGGCCCAGGGGTGCGGCGGGGCGACCACCACGACGAGGCGGTCGTGGGCGATGACCGTGCCGTCGAGACCCTCCGGCACGGACAGGCCCTCGACGAAGCCGAGGTCGGCCTGACCCGCGAGCAGTCGCTGCGCCACGGCGGCGGAGTTCCCGGCGAGCAGGGACACGGCCGTGTCGGGACGCCCGGCTCGCAGGGCGATCAGCCACCCGGGCATCAGGTACTCCGCGATGGTCATGCTGGCGGCGACCCGCAGCCGGGAGTCCCGCCGGTCGCGCAGCGCCTGCGCGCCCACGTCGAACGCCTCGGCCGCCTCGACGACCCGGCGCGCCCAGTCGGTGACGAGGGCGCCGGCGTCGGTCAGCCGGGAGCCGCGCGGCGAACGGTCCAGGAGCGCGACACCGAGCCGCCGTTCCATGGACCGGATGCGGCTCGACGCCGCGGGCTGGGTGATCCCCACCTCCCGCGCGGCGCCGCCGAGGCTGCCGTGCCGGGCGACCGCGAGCAGCAGGACCATGGCGCCCAGGTCGGGCACGCGGTGCGGCAGCGAGGCTGAGGCGTCGCCACCGGGCGCGTCGAGAGGGCGCGCGGGGCCGGGGGGAGGCACCGGGGCGCCGACGGGAGGGACCGAGGGGGACATAAATACAGCTTATGACCTCATAGGTCCGGGCTCCCTGGTGGCAGGGACTCCGCCCCCCGAAAATATTGGCATGGCCATCTATCCACGGATCCGGACGCACGCCCCGCGCGCCGTCGTCGGCGCGGGCTCCGACCCCGGCGCGACCGCCCGCCTCCCCTCCCTGCGGCACCTGGGCCCGAACTGGTACGCGACCGTCATGGGCACGGCGATCGTCGCCACGGCCGGGGCGGCGCTGCCCGTCCACGTACCGGGACTGCGCGGCCTGTGCCTCGCAGTCTGGGCCGGGTCGGCAGCGGTACTCGTCGCGGTGCTCTCGGCGCGCGCCGGCCACTGGATCCACCACCGGGACCAGGCGAAGGCGCATCTCCTGGACCCCGCGGTGGCACCCTTCTACGGCTGCATGCCCATGGCGCTGCTCGCCGTCGGCGCGGGGACCCTCTCCGTCGGGCGGGACGTCATCGGTCATACGGCCGCCGTCGCCGTGGACGCCGCGCTGTTCACCACGGGCACGGTCGCGGGCCTGGCGGCCGCCGTCGTGATCCCGTACCTGATGGTCGTACGCCACCGTCCGGGGCCGGGCAGTGCGTCGCCTGTGTGGCTGCTGCCGCTGGTGGCGCCCATGGTCTCAGCGGCGGTGGGCCCCCTGCTGGTGCCCGAGCTGCCGTCCGGCCAGTGGCGGGAGGCGCTCCTGCTGGCCTGTTACGCGATGTTCGGGCTGTCCCTGCTGGCGACCCTGGTGGTGCTGCCGCTCGTCTTCGCACGGCTGGTCCACGAGGGCCCGCTGCCGCTCGCGCTGACACCGGCGCTCTTCCTGGTGCTCGGTCCGCTTGGCCAGTCCACGACCGCCGTCAATCAGCTCGCCGACGTGGCGCCCGGAGCGATCGCGGCGCCCTACGCCCCCGCCTTCGGCGCGTTCGCCGTACTGTACGGGGTGCCGGTGATGGGCTTCGCCCTGCTGTGGCTCGCCCTGTCCGCCGCGATGGTCGTCCGGGCGCTGCGGCGCGGGATGGGGTTCACGATGACGTGGTGGGGGTTCACCTTCCCCGTGGGCACCTGCGTCACCGGCGCGGCAGGGCTGTCACGGCACACCGGACTGGCCGCCTTCACGTGGCTGGCCGTGGCGCTATACGCACTGCTGGTCACGGCCTGGGCCTTCGCAGGCGTACGGACGCTGGGCGGACTGTTCAGCGGAGCGCTGCTCGCAGCGCCCCGGCCGCTTCGGCCGGCGACAGCCCCTACCACGTGAGGGTGCCGCCCGTGGACCAGTACGGCCCGGAGGCCGGGAAGGGCCTCGGGCCCGTCCGTGGCCGTTAAGCGGCCGGGCTCGCCGGGCAGCACGACCAGCCCGGCCCCGGAGGCGCCCGTCAGCGCCGCGCGTCGTACGTCGCGTCGATGTGCTCGGCCACCGAGACGACCAGCAGCCGGGTACCGGGTCCGGTCGCCCGCCAGCGGTGGCGGACACCGCCCGAGAGGAAGAGGCTGTCACCCCGGCCGAGCCGGTGCGCCCTGCCCTCCGCCTCGACCTCGACGGCGCCCTCCACGACGTACATCACCTCGTCGTTCCGGTGCTGGAACTCGCGGCCGAGATCGTGTTCACCGGTGAACTCCAGGGCGCTGAGCTGATGGCGGCCACGCACGAGCCGACGGACGCCGTCCTCGTCGTCGGCCCGTACGACGTCCACGGCGCGCGCCGAGTCCGCCGCCGCCCTTAGCCGCTCGGTCGTGGTCTCCAGTGCCTCCGCCACCCGGTCCAGGGACCGTGGGCTCGGTCTGGCCCGCTCGTTCTCGATCTGGCTGAGGAACGGTACGGAAAGACCGCTGCGCCCGGCCACCGCGGCCAGGGTGAGTCCGAGGGTCCTGCGGCGTCGGCGAACCGCGGCACCCACTCGAAGGGCTTCCTTGTCGTCCATGTCCGGCTCCCTCCCCGGTTCGCCATCCCCCGGTTGCCAGCACCCTACGCATGTCGTTCGCGTGAGGGAGGTGAAGCCGGCGAACCGGACGGACGGGAAACCTCGGGGGACTCCCTGAGACAAGCCTGAAGGGGACGGCCCGGGTTCGCTACCCGGGCCGCCCCCTTCCTCGTGCACGGTGCGTGGATCAGCTGCCGACGGGCGCCAGCTTCGCCACGACGTCCGGGTTGGCGTCCATCCACCGGCGGGCGGACTCCTTCTCCTTGCCGGCGCCGCCCTTCTGGAGTTCCACCTCCAGCGAGGCCAGCTGCGCCTCGCTGAGCTTGAAGTCCTTCAGCCAGCCGGTCAGCTCCGGGAAGTCCTTCGCGAAGTCCTTCTTGGCGACCGTGTGGATCTGATCGCCCTTGCCCCAGGCACCCTTCGGGTCCTTGAGCTTCTTCAGGTCGTACTTGCCGTAGGCCCAGTGCGGCGACCACAGGGTCACCACGACCGGCTCCTTCTTCTTGATCGACCGGTTCAGCTCGGCCAGCATCGATGAGGTGCTGGAGGAGACGACCTTGTACTCGCCCTCCAGGCCGTACTCCTTGAGCACCTTCTTGTTCAGGGTGCCCATCATCCCGGCACTGGCCTCGATGCCGATGATCTTGCCGTTGAACTTCTTGCCCTGGCCCTTGAGGTCCTCGAGCGAGTCGATGCCCTTGACGTACGAGGGGACCGAGAGCTCCAGCGACGTCGGCCCGTACCAGGAGCCCAGGTCCGAGAGGTTGTCCTTGTAGCGGTCCCAGTAGTCCTTGTGCGTCGTCGGCAGCCAGGAGTCGAACTGGACGTCGAGCTGGCCCTGCGCGAGACCGGTGTACAGCGGACCCGGGTCGAGCTGCTTGACCGTCGTCTTGTAACCCCGGTCCTCCAGCATGTTCTGCCAGAGGTAGGTGCTGGCGATGGCCTCGTCCCACGGGAAGTACCCCATGTTGACGGTCCTGCCCGCGTCCTTGCCCTGCTGCGTGCCGCCGGCGCCGCCCGGCACCGGGGCCAGCTTGTCGACGAGTCCGGGGTTCTTCTTCAGCCAGGTGCGGACACCGTCCTGCTCCTTGCCCTGACCGGCGTTCTGGATCTCGTTCTCGAGGCTCGTGAGCTGTTTCTCGGTGAGCTTGAAGTCCTTGAGCCACTTCGCGACGGCGGGCGACTTCTTCGCGAAGCCCTTGTGCGCGACGGTGTGGATCTGCTCGCCCTTGCCCCAGGCACCCTTCGGGTCCTTGAGCTTCTTCAGGTCGTACTTGCCGTAGGCCCAGTGCGGCGACCACAGGGTCACCACGACCGGCTCCTTCTTCTTGATCGACCGGTTCAGCTCGGCGAGCATCGATGAGGTGCTGGAGGAGACGACCTTGTACTCGCCCTCCAGGCCGTACTCCTTGAGCACCTTCTTGTTCAGGGTGCCCATCATCCCGGCACTGGCCTCGATGCCGATGATCTTGCCGTCGAACTTCTTGCCCTGGCCCTTGAGGTCCTCGAGCGAGTCGATGCCCTTGACGTACGAGGGGACCGAGAGCTCCAGCGACGTCGGCCCGTACCAGGAACCGAGATCGTCCAGCTGGTCGCTGTACTTGTCCCAGTAGTCCTTGTGCGTGGTGGGCAGCCAGGAGTCCGTCTGGAAGTCGATGTCACCGCGGGCCACGCCGGAGTAGAGCGGACCGGCGTCGAGCTGGGTGATGCCGGTCTCGTAGCCGCGCCGCTCCAGGATCTCCTTCCACAGGAACGTGGAGGCGATGCCCTCGTCCCAGGGGATGTAGCCCATGTTGATCTTCTGGCCCTTGCCGACGTTCGCACTGTCGGCCTGCGAGGCCTTCGAGTCACCGGAACCGGCGATGTTGAGGCCGCCCGCGACGAGCGCGAGGACGACGACACCGGTCATCGCGACGGCGGTACCCGGCTTGTAGTGCGCGAACTTCAGCCGCCGCGCACCGGCGGCGATCTTGGCGGCGGCACGGCGGCCGAGCGGGGAGACCCGCTCGTTGAGCGCGCCGGTCATCCGGTCCAGGTACATGGCGAGGATGACGACGGCGATGCCGCTCTCGGCGGCGAGGCCGACCTGGAGCTGGGTGATCGCCGCGTACACCTTCTCGCCGAGGCCGCCCGCGCCGGCCATGCCGCCGATGACGACCATCGACAGGGCCAGCATGATGACCTGGTTGATTCCGGCCATGATCGTCGGCAGGGCGAGCGGCAGCTGCACCCGGGTGAGGGTGTGGTTGGGTGTGGTGCCGAAGGCCTCGGCGGCCTCGACCAGCTCGCCGTCGACCTGGCGGATGCCGAGCTCGGTCATCCGGACGCCGGGCGGCATCGCGAAGACGATCGTGGCGATGACACCGGGGGTGACGCCCACGCCGAAGAACATGACGCCGGGGATCAGGTAGACGAAGGCGGGCATCGTCTGCATGACGTCCAGCACCGGCCGCAGCGCGGCGCCGACCCTGCTGTTGCGCGCCGCCCAGATGCCGGTGGGCACCGCGATCACGATCGTGATGACGGCCGCCACGACGACCAGTGAGAGCGTGTCCATCGCCTCGTCCCAGAGGGCGAGGGAATCGATGAACGCGAAGCCCACGAACGTGAGCACGGCGGGGATCAGGCCGCGCAGCCAGAAGGCGATGACGGCGAAGATGGCGGCCATCAGCAGCGGTTCGCCGCTGCCCAGCACGGCGTTCACGCCGTCGTACATGCCGCCGAGCACGGCCTTGATCGCGTCGAAGATCCAGGTGAGGTTCGACTGGAGCCAGTCGACCGCGTCCTCGACCCATGAACCGAAGGAGATCCTAGGCACCGGCGATCACCTCCTCGACCTCACGCCGGGCGGCCGGCACCTGGGTGTCGGCCTGCGGCTCGACCTTGGGTTCCTCGCCGAGCGCGGCGAGCAGCCGCTCGCGCGGGACGACGCCTATGACGCCGCCCTCCGCGTCGGTGACGGCGATGTCGGCGCCACTGGTCGAGCAGGGGGCGAAGAGCTCCGCGACGGGGGTCTCAGAAGTCACGGTCGCCGGCGCCTCGGCCAGCAGGTCGGCGTGGGAGACGCCCGCTCCGGGCTTCTCCATGATCGAACCGGCCGTGAGCACCCGGGAGCGGTCCACGTCCTGGATGAACGAGGCCACGTAGTCGTTCGCGGGCCGGACGAGGATGTCCTCGGCGGTGCCCTGCTGGACGATCTCGCCGTCACGCATCACGGCGATGCGGTCCCCGAGGCGCATGGCCTCGTTGAGGTCGTGGGTGATGAAGACGATCGTCTTCTTCAGCCGCTTCTGCAGCTCCAGGAGCTGGTCCTGCATGTCGCGGCGGATCAGCGGGTCGAGCGCGCTGAAGGACTCGTCCATCAACAGCAGGTCGGCGTCGGTGGCGAGCGCGCGGGCCAGGCCCACACGCTGCTGCATGCCGCCCGAGAGCTCGTCCGGCCAGGACTTCTCCCAGCCCGCGAGGCCGGTCAGCTCCAGCGCCTGGGCGGCTCGCTCCTCCCGCTCGGCGCGCGGCACGCCCTGGACCTCCAGGCCGTAGGCGGCGTTCTCGAGCACGCTCCGGTGGGGAAAGAGCGCGAAGTGCTGGAAGACCATGCTGATCTTGCTGGAACGTACGCCGCGCAGCTCCCGGGGGCTCAGGGCGGTGAGGTCCTGTCCGTCGAACAGCACACGGCCGGCCGTCGGCTCCAGGAGCCCGTTCAGCATCCGCAGGAGCGTGGACTTCCCGGATCCGGAGAGCCCCATGACGACGAAGATGTGTCCCGGTTCCACGGTGAACGAGGCGTCGATCACCGCTGCGGTCGTTCCGTCGGCGCGCAACTCGTCGCGGTGGGTACCGCTCTCGAGCTTCTGCACGGCTTGATCGGGTCGTCTGCCGAACACCTTGTACAAGTGCTCGGCCTGCAGCCTTGACACATACACCTCACGCGTTGAACCGAAAACGGTCTGCCACCCCCGTGGGCAGACCGTGGAGCGGTGCGGATTCGGTCCGCAGAGCACGCGCCATTCGTTGAAAAATGGACGTGGTCCGCTCCGGTGCCGCGCCTGCCCGCACTTACGCGACCCAAACACACGTGTGATTCAGGTCACTCGAATGGGCGACTGGTCCGGCGAACTGCGCGTATACCGGCCCGGTCCCGGTCCGGCACCGCGCGCCCGTCGGCGGCGGCCCTGTCGGTGGTGTGCGGCATCATCGGGGTGTGACACGACGCCTGATACTCCTCGACACCGCTTCCCTGTACTTCCGCGCCTATTTCGGCGTACCGGACTCGGTGCGCGCACCGGACGGCACCCCGGTGAACGCGGTGCGGGGCCTGCTCGACTTCATCGCCCGGCTCGTGCAGGACCACCGGCCGGACGACCTGGTCGCCTGCATGGACGCCGACTGGCGCCCGCAGTGGCGGGTCGACCTGATTCCGACCTACAAGGCCCACCGGGTGGCTGTCGAGACCTCCGAGGGCGCGCCCGACGAGGAGGAGGTCCCCGACACCCTCTCCCCCCAGGTCCCGGTGATCGAGGCGGTGCTGGACGCTCTCGGCATCGCCCGGGTCGGCGTTTTCCCGTACGAGGCGGACGACGTGATCGGCACCCTGGCCGGACGGGCCGCGGGGCCTGTCGACATCGTGACCGGCGACCGCGATCTGTACCAGCTGGTCGACGACGCCCGCGGGGTGCGGGTCCTCTACCCGCTGAAGGGCGTGGGAACGCTCCAGGTGACGGACGAGGAGTGGCTGCGCGGCAAGTACGGCGTGGACGGCACCGGATACGTCGACCTGGCCCTGCTGCGCGGCGACCCGAGTGACGGCCTGCCGGGCGTTCCCGGCATCGGCGAGAAGACGGCGGCGAAGCTCCTGGACGCCTACGGCGACCTGGCCGGGATCATGGCCGCGGTGGACGATCCGGCTTCCCGGCTGACGCCGTCCCAGCGCAAGCGGCTGGACGAGGCCCGGGACTACGTGGCGGTCGCCCCGAAGGTCGTGCGGGTCGCCGGCGACGTACCCCTGCCGGAGTTCGACGCGGCCCTCCCCCGCGAGCCCCGCGACCCCGCCGCGCTGGAGGAGCTCGCGGGGCGCTGGGGCCTGGGCGGCTCATTGCAGCGGCTCATGCTCACGCTGCAGGCATGAGGGTGTAGCTTAGGTAAACCTAAGTTCACAGGACCTCAGGCATGTCCAGACGCAGGGAGAACCTCGTGGCAGAGCGGCCGCAACGCCGGACACCGACAGCGCAGGGTGCGCAGGTCCTGCGCACCGAGCGGATAACCCCGCACATGGTGCGCGTGGTCCTCGGCGGCGAAGGCCTGGCCGGTTTCGCCCTCGCGGGCTTCACCGACCACTACATCAAGCTGTGCTTCGCGCCCGAGGGCACGGACTACGCCCATCCGTTCGACATGGCCGCGATCCGCGAGGAGTACCCGCGCGAGCTGTGGCCCACCACCCGGACGTACACGGTGCGCTCCTGGGACCCCGACGCCCGTGAGCTCGCCGTCGACTTCGTGGTGCACGGCGACGAGGGCCTCGCGGGCCCCTGGGCAGCGCGGGCCCGGCCTGGCGACCAGGTGACCTTCCTCGGTCCTGGCGGCGGCTACGTCCCCGAGGCCTCGGCGGACTGGCACCTGCTGGTGGGCGACGAGAGCGCGCTGCCCGCGATCGCCGTGGCGCTGGAGCAGATGCCGGCGGGCGCGCGGGTCCTCGCCTTCGTCGAGGTGCCGGACCGGTCGGAGGAGCAGAAGCTCGAGACTCCCGACGGTGTCTCGCTGACCTGGCTGCACCGGGGCGGGCGTCCGGTCGGCGAGGGCCTGGTCGCCGCGGTGAGCGGGCTGGACTTCCCCGAGGGTGAGGTGCAGGCCTTCGTGCACGGCGAGGCGGGCTTCGTGAAGGAGATCCGGCGCCATCTGCGTGTGGAGCGCGGCATCCCCCTCACGCAGCTGTCGATCTCGGGCTACTGGCGGCTCGGCCAGAACGACGACGCCTGGCGCGCGGTCAAGCGCGAGTGGAACGAGCAGGTCGAGCGCGAGCAGGAGAACGCCGCGTAGCGCTCCCGCACTCTCCTCCCGGAGCCCGGTCGCCGTCCCCGACAGCGACCGGGCTCCGCGCGTTGCGTCACCCGGGGACGGGGCGCGCACCGGCCACACCCGCCCTCCGTGCGAGCGGACGCAGGGCGTCCCGCTGACGCGTGCGTGTTCGAGGGGAAGGCGTGCGAGGATATCGGGTCGCTCACCAATCCGCATGGTCACCGGCTCCGAATCACCCAGGAAACCGATGCGTGCTCCGGGAGGAACGTCCGCGTGAAAGAAGCAGTACATATCAGCGGGATCCCCTCAGCCGGGCCCGACCTCCAGGAGCTGCTCGTCCAGGTCGCACGTGGCGACCAGGACGCCTTCACCCGGGTGTACGACCAGGTCAGCGGGCCGGTTCTCGGCCTGGTGCGGAGCGTGCTCCGCGATCCGGCCCAGTCGGAGGAGGTGGCACAGGAAGTGCTCGTCGAGGTCTGGCGCACCGCTCCCCGCTTCCAGCCGTCCCGCGGAAGCGCCATGAACTGGGTGCTGACGCTGGCCCATCACCGGGCCGTGGACCGGGTCCGCTCCGCCGAGGCGACCGCCGCGCGGGAGCACAAGGCCGCGCTGCTCGACCGCACGCCGGAGTTCGACGAGGTGTCCGAACAGGTCGAGACCCGGCTCGAGCGGGAGCAGGTGCGGCGCTGTCTGCGGACGCTCTCGGAGCTCCAGCGACAGTCCGTGACGCTGGCCTACTACCAGGGACTGACCTACCGCGAGGTGGGCGAGCTGCTGGCCGTACCGCTGGGAACCATCAAGACGCGACTGCGCGACGGACTCATCCGGCTGCGCGACTGCCTGGGGGTGAACGCATGAGCATCGCCGAGCTGCACACGCTGACCGGGGCCTATGCACTGCACGCGCTGCCGGACGACGAGCGGGTCGCGTTCGAGCGCCACCTGGGGGCGTGTGAGGCGTGCAGCCAGGAGGTTCGGGAGTTCTCCGCCACGGCCGCCCGGCTGGGGCTCGCGGTGTCCGCCGCGCCGCCGCCCCCCATGAAGGAGCGGGTGCTGCGGGAGATCGCGACCGTACGCCAGGAGGCGCCCTCCCGCGGGCGCGGTGCGCGCGGCGGGACGTCCACCGGCCGGGCCGGCAGGTGGACTTCGTACGCCCTGGCCGCCTGCGTCGCCGCCGCTGCCGCGCTCGGCGGAGTCGCCGTGTGGCAGAACCAGGTCGCCCAGGACGCCCGGCAGGAGGCGGCCCGGGTGCAGCAGCGCAACGAGCAGGTGGCCCAGGTGCTGACCGCACCGGACGCCTCGACCAGTGCTTCGGACCTGGCGGACGGCGCGCGGGGCACGGTGGTGGTCTCGAAGAGCGTGAACCGCGCGGTGTTCCTGGCATCGCACCTGACACGGCCGCCCGGCGGCAAGGTGTACCAGCTGTGGTTCAACGACGACGGCACGATGCGCTCGGCCGGTCTGATGAACCCGGCGGCGACCGACGAGACGGTGCTGCTGGACGGTCCGGTGGACCAGGCATCCGGCATGGGCATCACCGTCGAGCCGGCGGGCGGTTCCGAGGAGCCGACCTCGGAGCCGGTGGCCCTGATGGAGTTCCGCAGCGCCTGATCCGTCCCGCACGAAGCACGATGCACGAAACACGAAGGGTGTGCCCCCGGCCGATGTCCCGGCCGGGGGCACACCCTTGTCCAGCTGTCCTGTCGTTTCAGCCCCGGCGGGGCGTGCCGGGCGGCAGGGGGAAGAAGCCGCTGGTGCGGGCGACGTACTCCGCGTACCCGGGCCGCCCCTCCATGTGCCGCTCCAGCAGGGCCTTTCCGCTGCCCTTCGTGAGCAGGAGGCTCATCACCACGGGCGAGACCAGTGTGGTGGCCGCCACCGCGGGGTCGGCGCAGACGACGAGGAAGAGCCCCCACCAGACGCAGAAGTCACCGAAGTAGTTCGGGTGGCGCGTCCAGGACCACAGTCCCCGGTCCATGATCCGGCCCTTGTTCGCCGGATCGCGCTTGAACCGGGCCAGCTGGGCATCGCCCACCGACTCGAAGCCCAGTCCCAGGGCCCACAACGCCGCACCGGCCCAGGCCCATCCGTCCAGCGGGCCTGCCAGGTAGTAACCGGCCTGCACCGGCAGGGAGATGAGCCAGACCAGCGCGCCCTGGAGCAGATACACCTTGCGCAGGGCGTACAGATCGGGATGGCCCGGCGCCTTGGCCAGCATGGCCGCGTAGCGCGGGTCCTCGCCGTGGCCGCGGCCCCGCCGGCCGATGTGCGCGGCCAGCCGTACACCCCAGACGACGGTGAGCACGGTGACCAGGAGCCGGCGCCCGTGGTCCCCTTCGCCGGCCGACACGGCGTACGAGACGAGGGCGACGGCCGCGAAGCCGAGGCCCCACGCCACGTCGACGATGCGGTGCAGACGCTTTCGCAGGGCTATCAGGAAGGTCCCGAGCATGACGGCGAGGGCGGCACCCGCCGCCGCTGCCAGGTTCGTGGCGAAGGCCGACCAGGCGAAGCCGTTCACCGGCCGGCTCCGGTGCGCTGCCCGGCGATGACCGGTTCGGCCGGGACGTCACCGCTGTGCTCGGCCGCGCCGAGCCCGGCGTACCAGCCGTGCCGGGTGGGGGACATGTCCGCCGCTCCCTCCGCGTCGGGCCGCACGGACAGGATCTGGTCGACACCCATGCGCCGTTCCTCGAAGGCCAGGGCGCCGCCCACCAGGTAGAGCCGCCACACCCGTGCGGTCTCCTCACCGACGAGTGCCACGAACTCTGGCCAGCGTTCCTCCAGGGTCCGGTGCCAGGCCTCGACGGTCAGGACGTAGTGCTCGCGCATCGACTCCACGTCACGGACCTCCAGACCCGCCCCTTCGAGGAGTCCGACCGTCTCACCGAGCGGGCGCATGTGCATGTCCGGCGCGATGTACGACTCGATGAAGGCCCCGCCGCCGGGTGCCGTGGAGCCGCGGGACATCTGCTGGACCAGCGCGCGTCCCTGCGGGCGCAGGACCGAGTGCAGCAGCGCGGTGAAGGCCGGGTACTCGGCGTCCCCGACGTGCTCCCCCATCTCGACGGTCGACACGGCGTCGTACCCGCCCCGGAAGCCGGGCAGGCCTGCGACGTCGCGGTAGTCGCAGCAGTGCACCTCGACGAGGTCCTCCAGTCCGCGTTCCACCACCTGTCCGCGCACGTACGCCGCCTGCTCCTTCGCCAGGGTGACGGCGGTGACGCGGACCCCGTGCCGGGCGGCGGCGTGGAGCGTCAGGGAGCCCCAGCCGCAACCGATGTCCAGGAGGCGCGCGCCGGGCCGCAGCCCGAGCTTGCGGCAGATCAGCTCCAGCTTGTCGCGCTGGGCGTCGGCCGGCCCGTAGTCCGGTCCCGTGCCGGTCCAGTAGCCGCAGGAGTACGCCATCGTCTCGTCCAGCAGCAAGGAGTAGAAGGCATTCGACAGGTCGTAGTGATGGCTGATGGCGGCCCGGTCGCGGGCCTTGCTGTGCAGCGCCCCGCTCAGCCCGGCCCTGGCCGCCGGGACGGGCGGGCGCGGGCCGATCGCGCCGAGGCGCAGGGCGGTCCCGGCCGCCCGCAGGCGGTCGGCGACGCCGGGGCGGGGCAGTTCCAGGCCCTGCTGCCGGGACGCGCGGCGCATGGCGCGCAGTCCGTCCGCGAGGTTGTCGGCGATGTCGATGTCACCGGTGATGTAGGCCTCGGCGAGACCGAGTTCGCCCGGCTGCCACAGGAGCCGGCGCAGCGCGCGCCGGGAGCGGACGTGCACCGTGGGGGCGTCCTGGGGACCGGTCTCGCTGCCGTCCCACATCCTGATCCTGACCGGCGGCGGGCCGCCGAGGAACTGTTCGACGACCGGGGCGATCCGCTGCGCCGCTCCGGTCCTCAGGGTGTCGGCAAAGGTGTTCACGCGGTGTCCTCACGGGTCAGGAGAATCTGCTGCACATCGAGGTAGCCGGACCGGAATCCGGCTTCCGAGTAGGCGAGGTAGAAGATCCACATACGGCGGAAGGTCGCGTCGAAGCCGAGCGCGTCCACCTGGGCGGCCCGCTCCTCGAAGCGTTCCCGCCAGAGCCTCAGGGTCTCGGCGTAATGCATGCCGTAGGTACTGCGCTGCCGCGTCCGCAGGCCGGTGTGAGCGGTGGTGACGCGCTCTACGGCCTCGGTGGAGGGGAGCAGGCCGCCCGGGAAGATGTACTTCTGGATCCAGGTGTAGGTGCTGCGGCTGGCGAGCATCCGGTCGTCCGGCATGGTGATGGCCTGCAGTGCGATCCGGCCGCCGGGGGCGAGGCAGCGCTCCAGAGTCCGGAAGTACACCGGCCAGAACTCCTCGCCGACGGCCTCGATCATCTCGACGCTGACGACGGCGTCGTAGGTGCCGGTGACGTCCCGGTAGTCGCAGAGGCGCACGTCGATCCGGTCCTCGTGACCGGCCGCGCGGATCCGGCCCCTGGCAAGTTCCTGCTGTTCCCGGGAGAGCGTGAGGGTGGTGACGCGGGCCCCGCGTCCGGCCGCCCGGAGGGCGAGTTCGCCCCAGCCCGTGCCGATCTCCAGAAGCTCGGTGCCCTCGCCCACTCCGGCCATGTCGAGCAGCAGGTCGATCTTGCGGTGCTGGGCTGCGGGCAGCAGGTCGTGTTCGGCCGGGAACCCCCGGAAGACGGCCGACGAGTACGTCAGGGTGTCGTCGAGGAAGAGGGCGAAGAGGTCGTTCGACAGGTCGTAGTGGTGGCTGATGTTGTCGCGTGAGCCCTGCGGGGTGTTGGCCTGCGCGGTGGGCTGCCGCAGCGCCCACAGTTTCCGCAGCCTCTGCAGAGGCGCGGGCACGAGTTCGGCCGCGTGCCCGGCGAGGACGGTCAGGACCCCGACGAGGTCGGGCGAGTCCCATTCACCGGCCATGTACGACTCGCCGAAGCCGATGAGCCCGCCGGCGCCGATCCGCCGGAAGAAGGCGTCGGGCCTGCGGATCTCCATGAGCGGTCCGCCGAGGCCGATGCTGTCGCGGCCGGCGAGTCGCACACGCAGCGGGAGCCCGGAGAGGGAACGCCGTACGAGCCGTTCGGCCACGGCGGTTCTCATCCCCGAGGCCCTCGGCTGGGCGGCGACGTCCGGCCATCGGTCCGCGTCCACACCCGCGAAGGGAATCGTGGCGGACCGGCTCTGGGCCGGAATGGTGCCGCTGCGGGCGGGAGCGGCGGGCGGGTTGGGAGAGGTGGGCACCTTCACTGCATGCCTTCCTGGGTGCGATGACGGGGACGAGGCTGCACGGGCAGCCGGCGCAGGAACAGCCGGACACCGTGCAGGCGGATGGCAGCGGATACGACCACGGTGGAGAAGGGGTGGCGAAGGAACAGCCGGAGCAGCTGGCCGGGCGTCCCGGGGCGCCGGGTGCCGCGTACGGTCGCCGTGAACGGGCGGGCTTGCTCACGCTCCAGGTGGACCGTCAGGTTCAGCCGCCGGTCCGGTTCGGGCAGCCGCATGCGGTAGGCGCCGTCCACCGGGAAGAACGGCGACACGTAGAAGTCCTTGCCGGTCACCGCCCGGCCGTCCGGGTCCGCCCGCAGCAGGTAGCAGTGGCGTTCGCCGTAGGTGTTGTGGACCTCGGCGACCACGCAGAGCGGGCTGCCGTCGGGGCGGTGGCACCAGTAGACGGTCAGGGGGTTGAAGACGTGGCCGAACACCCTTGCCTGGGTGAGCATGGTGACGCTGCCGCCGGCGAGGTCGATGCCACGTGCCGTGAGGAAGCGTTCGAGTCCGGCCCGGACGGTGGGCGCCGTGCCGCCGAAGTGGTCGCGCGCGTCGAAGCGGGCCAGCGGGCGCAGCACGGCCGGCAGGCGCGGCGGGCGGTCCGGGTCGATGAGCCACAGGTAGGTGCGGTGCCGCAGGGCGTACCTGCGGGGGGCGGTCCGCACATGCGTGATCGTGCACGGATAGAGGGCGCCGCTCACCATGTCACCCCCAGCGCGGCGGCGGCCTCGACCCCGGAACGGCAGCCGTCCTCGTGGAACCCCCAGCCGTGGTAGGCCCCCGCGTAGGCGGTGACGGGACCGGAGAGCGCGGGCAGCCGGGCCTGCGCGGCGACCGACTCCGGGGTGAAGACGGGGTGTTCATACACCATGCGGGCCCGTACGAGGTCCGGGTCGACCCGGTCGGCGCCGTTCAGGGTGACGACGAAGCGCTCGGGCGCGTCCAGGCGCTGGAGCCGGTTCATGTCGTAGCTGACGGTGACCCGGTCGGCGTCGGCGGCGCAGGAGGGCATGAGGTAGTTCCACGAGGCCGCCGCCCCCCGGCTGTGCGGCAGCAGCGTGGTGTCGGTGTGCAGCAGCGTGGGGTTGTGGGAGTAGCGGAACGCGCCGAGCGTCTCCCGCTCCGCGTCGGTGGGGTCGGCGAGGAGCCGGAGCGCCTGGTCGGGGTGCGTGGCGACGACCACCGCGTCGTAGTCCTCCGTGGTGCCGTCCTCGGTGACGATCTCGACGCCGTCACTGTGCCGGCGGATCGCCCTGACCGGGGTGGACGTCCGCACGGAGTGCACCTGCTTGGCGATGCGGTCGACGTACTCGCGTGATCCGCCCGTGACCGTCCGCCAGACCGGCGAGTCGCCGATCGAGAGCATCCCGTGGTGCTCCAGGAACCGGAAGAGGTAGCGGGCCGGGTAACTCATCGCGGTCACCGGGTCGCAGGACCAGACCGCGGAGACCACGGGGGTGAGGAAGTGCGCGCAGAAGTAGGGGGAGAACCGGCCGCGTGCCGCGAACTCCCCGAGAGTCATGACCCCCGTATCTTCGGGCATGGCGAGCAACGCCCGCGCCGCCCGGTGGAATCGCGGCACCTCGGTCAGCATCCGCAGGTACGGACCCCGGAACAGCGCCCCCGGCCGGGCGAGGAGCCCGGCCGGGCCCCGGGCGCCCGCGTACTGAAGTCCGCATCCCTCGCAGCGCACGGACATGCTCATCTCCGACTCCTGTGTGGCCACCTGGAGTTCGTCGAAGAGCCGGAGGAGGTTCGGATACGTCCGCCGGTTGTGCACGATGAACCCCGAGTCGACACGGTGTGTCCGGCCGTCGGACGAGGTCAGGTCGTGGGTGTGCGCGTGCCCGCCGACGCGTGCGTCCGCCTCGACGAGTGTCACGTCGTGGGCCTTCCCCAGGACGTGGGCGGCGGTGAGTCCCGCCACCCCGCTGCCCACCACGGCTGTGCGCCGCCGCTCCCCTGTCATTCGGGTTCCTTCCGGTGTCACATGGCTGGCCGGAGCCCTGCTGGAGTGCCCCTCAGAGGTCATTCGAGGCAGCGGGCGCCACGGATTGGCCGATGATCAGACTTCCTTCGATCGGGTGAACGACCAATCCGCCGGGCGATCGGCGCCGAACTCCCGGTGTGAGAACAGACCGATACGTTTCGCAGAAGCAAGGGGCCCCCGGGTTCCGGCGATCCCGCTGGGCACGCGCCGCGTTCGCCGCGCTCAGCGGTCTGATCGCCGGGTTCACCGCCCTGTGCGTCGCCGAACTGGTCGCGGCTGCCGTCCGTCCCGAAGCGGGTCCGGTCACGGCCGTGGGAGGTGCGGTCATCGACCGCACCCCACCGGCCGTCAAGGACTTCGCGGTTCGGAACTTCGGAACCGACGACAAACTGGTGCTGCAGCTCGGCATCCTCGTACTCCTGGCGCTGTTCGCCATGGCGGTGGGGATCCTCTCGCTGCGGCACCGGCGGACCGGCGCTGCGGCCGTACTGGTCTTCGGTGTGGTCGGGGCAGTGTCCGCGGCCGGGCGGCCCGAGGGCCGCACGGGCGACGTACTGCCTTCGGTCGTGGGCGCCCTGGTGGCCGCGGGAGTGCTGTATCTCCTGACCGGACGGCTTGCCCCCGTCGACGCCCCGTCTCCCGCGGCTGGGGAGACGGACGCCGACGGGCAGGGCGCCTTCGACCGCCGCGGGTTCGTCATCGCGGCGGCCGCAGCAGCGGCGGCCTCGGCCGGCGCCGGGCTCCTGGGGCGGCAGCTCCAGGCGTCCGAGCTGGCCGGGGTCTCCGCCTCGCGGGGCGACATCGTGCTGCCCGCGGCGGGGTCCCCCGCCCGGGCGATACCCGGCGGGGCGGATCTGGGCATCCGGGGTCTGAGTTCGTTCACCACGCCGAACAAGGACTTCTACCGGGTGGACACCGCTCTGGTGGTCCCGCGCGTCGACGCCGACCGGTGGCGGCTGCGGATCCACGGCAAGGGGGTGACACGGCCGGTCACCCTCGGCTTCCAGGACCTGCTGGGACGCGAGCTGATCGAGCGCGACATCACGCTGACCTGTGTGTCCAACCAGGTGGGCGGCCCCTACATGGGCACGGCCCGGTGGATCGGCGTGCGACTGGCCGACCTGCTGCGCGAGGCGGGGGTGAAGCCGCCGTCCAAGGGCGGTACGGCTGACCAGCTCGTGGCCCGCTCCGTGGACGGGATGACGATCGGCTCCCCGGTCGAGGACGTCATGGACGGCCGCGACGCTCTGCTCGCGGTGGGGATGAACGGTGAACCACTGCCGTTCGACCACGGCTTCCCGGTCCGGATGGTCGTCCCAGGCCTGTACGGCTACGTCTCGGCGTGCAAGTGGCTCCAGGACATCGAGCTCACGACGTTCGACGCGTACGACGCCTACTGGGTCAAGCGCGACTGGTCCCGCGAGGCGCCGATCAAGACCCAGTCACGCATCGACACCCCGCGCCCCTTCGCAGCTCCGCGAGCGGGGACGGTGCCCGTCGCCGGTGTCGCCTGGGCCCAGCACCGGGGCATCGCCAGGGTCGAGGTCCGGGTCGACGGCGGCGAGTGGCACACCGCACGGCTGGCCGAGGAGGCGGGCCGTGACACCTGGCGCCAGTGGGTGTGGGAGTGGCCTGCCACGACCGGCCACCACACCCTCGAGGTCCGCGCGACGGACCGCACCGGCGTCACGCAGACCGACAAGCGGGTCGGCACCGTACCGAACGGTGCGACCGGGTGGCACTCGGTGGTGGTCGACGTGACCTGACCACCGGCTCCCCCACAGAACCTCACTTTCCTTTTCCCTCTGTCGAACAAACATTCATCCAGGAGAACTCCATGAACACCCGTCACCTTCGCCGCATCGCCGTCACCGTCTCCGCCGCGGCCCTGCTGCCGCTCGCGCTGACCGCGTGCTCCGGCGACTCCGACACCTCCGCGTCCGACTCCGGTGCGGACAAGGCCGCGTCGAGCGCGCCGGCCAAGGAAACCAAGCCCATGGACGAGCCGTTCGGCCCGGGCTGTGCGACGGTTCCGAAGGAAGGCGCGGGCTCGTTCGCGGGCATGGCCCAGGACCCGGTCGCCACGGCCGCGTCGAACAACCCGGCGCTGTCCACCCTGGTCGCGGCGGTCAAGCAGGCCGGCCTCGTCGACACCCTGAACAGCGCCGAGAACATCACGGTGTTCGCCCCGACCAACGACGCCTTCGCCAAGATCCCGAAGGCCGACCTGGACAAGCTGCTCGCTGACAAGGCCCAGCTCACCAAGGTGCTCACCGCGCACGTCGTCGGCGAGAAGCTGACACCGATGCAGCTGGAGAAGGGCTCCTTCGACACCCTGGCCAAGACCAAGCTGACGACGTCGGGTTCGGGCACCTCCTACACGGTGAACGACTCCTCCAAGGTCGTCTGCGGCAACGTCCCGACCGCCAACGCCACGGTCTACATCGTCGACACCGTCCTGATGCCGGCGAGCTGACCTCACGGCCCGTCACCAGGGTCTTTCGTGCGGGGCACGCGAGCCCAGCGTGATCCGAACGAGAGGCCCCAGGCTGACGGCATGACACCGACGAGCCCCGAGGACCGCGCTCTCCGACCCCACGGCCGGAGCGGCACGGACCGCGGGGCTCGTGCCGCTGAGCGCAGCCGTGGACGTGGGCCGGGGCACCGACACCGTTGCGGCGGTCACGGGCGGACCGGCCGGTGCGGTCTACGGGATCGAGGCCGTCCCGGAGCGCTGGACGCGCCCCCTCGTCGTGCCGCTGCCCGGATACGGGAGCCGGGTGCTGCGGGCCGTGGACCTGATGTCACTGGCCGGGCGGCTCGACGTAATCGCAGGAATTGGTCACCAGAAAAACTGCATATAAGGGACATGTAAGAGCACACTGGTCAGGAGAGCACAGGACCGCCTCCCTGACTGCGGTCGCTCCGGCAAGTTCGAAGGAGACCATCCTCATGAGTAACCTCTCACACACCGGACGGGACATCTCCGGGCATCCCGATGCCGAGGAGATGCGGGCCCGCCACGACCGGGTGATGGGCAGCGGACGCACCACGGCCATGGCCGACGCACCGGTGTTCCTGCTCGGTCTGTACTGCGCCGTCTCCCCGTGGGTTCTCCACTTCACGGCGAGTCAGCCCTCCCTGGTGACCCACAACCTCGTCATCGGCATCGCGATAGCCGTGCTGGCGCTCTGCTTCACCGCCATGCCCGAGCGGATGACGGGCATGAGCCTCGCCATCAGCGCCCTGGGTGTCTGGCTCATCGTGTCGACCTGGGTCGTCGGTTCCGGCCCGGACCTGGGCGTGATCCTGAACAACGTCATCGTCGGCGGCCTGGCGATCGTGCTGGGGGCGGTCTGTGCGGCAGCCGCGGTCAAGAACAAGAAGACCTGAGGGGGTACGCGCACGAGTGGCCACAGGTGATCCGCCTGCGGCCACTCCTCTACTCCCGCGTACGTCTCAGCCCACCGAGCTGTACGCCACCACTCCCCGCAACACCGCGTCGACGGCCTTGTGGGCGTTCCTGGCCACCGAACTCCCGTCCCGGGGCGCGGCGGCCGCGATCTGACCGAGTACGTCGATGACCTGCTTGCACCACCGCACGAAGTCGCCGGCGGGCATCTCGGCCTCGCGGAGCACCTCGTCCAGCGTCCGGCCGGAGGCCCACATGTAGACCGCCCAGGCGAAGCCGAGGTCCGGCTCGCGCTGGCCGACCCCTTCCGTCTGGCTGATCTTGAAGTCCTCCTCCAGCGCGTCGAGCCGGCCCCAGATGCGGACCATCTCGCCCATCGCCACCCTCGCGGGACCCGACGGCAGCTTGGGCGCCACGGCGTCGTCCGCCTGACGCGCCTCGAAGACCAGCGCCGAGACGCATGCCGCGAGTTCGGCGGGGTTCAGCCCCTCCCAGACACCCTCACGCAGACATTCGCTGGCCAGCAGGTCGAGTTCGCCGTAGAGCCTGGCCAGCCGCCGGCCGTTGTCGGTGACCTCGTTGCCCCGCAGATAGTCCAGCTCGGTGAGGAGCGCGACGATGCGGTCGAACGTGCGGGCGATGGTGTTCGTCCGGCCCTCGATGCGGTTCTCCAGCTGCCGGGTGTCGCGCTGCAGCCGATGGTAGCGCTCGGCCCAGCGGGCGTGGTCCTCGCGCTCGTCGCAGCCGTGGCAGGGGTGGGCCCGCAGCTCCGTGCGCAGCCGGGCGATCTCGCGGTCGTCGGCGGCCGCCGCCCGCTGCTTGCGGTGCCGGCCCGGGTCGATGTGCCCTGCCTTGCTCCGCAGCGCGGAGGCGAGGTCGCGGCGGGACTGCGGGGAGCGGGGGTTGAACGACTTGGGCACCCGCATCCGCTCCAGTGCCTCGACCGGAACCGGGAAGTCGATCTGTGCCAGCCGCTTGACCTGACGCTCGGCGGTCAGGACCAGAGGACGCGGGCCCTCGTTGAACTCGGCCCCGCGATGGCCGTTGGCCCGCCCTGCGGGAATCCCGGGGTCGAGGACCAGCGCGAGCCCGGCGAACTTGCCGGTGGGCACGTGGATGACGTCGCCCGGCTTCAGCTTCTCCAGGGACGACGACGCCGCCGCACGGCGCTGGGCCGCACCCTGCTTGGCGAGGTCCGTCTCCCGGTCCTTGAGGTCGCGGCGCAGCCGGGCGTATTCCTCGAAGTCCCCGAGGTGGCAGGTCATGCCCTCCTGGTAGCCCGCGAGTCCCTCCTCGTTGCGCTGGACCTGCCGGGAGATCCCGACGACGGACCGGTCCGCCTGGAACTGCGCGAAGGACGTCTCGAGCAGCTCGCGCGAGCGGTGCCGCCCGAACTGCTGCACCAGATTCACGGCCATGTTGTACGAGGGCCGGAAGCTGGAGCGCAGCGGATACGTGCGCGTGCCCGCGAGGCCGGCGAGTGCGCCGGGGTCCATGCCCCGCTGCCACAGGACGACCGCGTGACCCTCGACGTCGATGCCGCGGCGCCCGGCGCGCCCGGTCAGCTGGGTGTACTCGCCCGGAGTGATGTCGGCGTGCTGTTCGCCGTTCCACTTGACGAGCTTCTCGAGCACCACCGAGCGGGCCGGCATGTTGATGCCGAGTGCCAGGGTCTCGGTGGCGAAGACGGCCTTGACCAGACCGCGGACGAACAGCTCCTCCACGACCTCCTTGAAGGTGGGCAGCATGCCCGCGTGGTGAGCGGCGATGCCGCGCTCCAGGCCTTCGAGCCACTCGTAGTAACCGAGGACGTGGAGGTCCTCGGGGGGAATGGACGCTGTCCGCTCCTCGACGATCTCGCGCACCGTGCGGCGCTTGTCCTCGTCGTTCAGCCGCAGTCCGGCCTGCAGACACTGCTGCACGGCGGCCTCGCAGCCGGCCCTGCTGAAGATGAAGGTGATGGCGGGCAGCAGCCCCTCGGCGTCGAGCCGGTCGATGACCTCGGCCCTGGACGGGGTCCAGATCCGGCTGCGCTGTCGGCGCTCCCTCTCGCGGTCCGCCTCGCGCACCATCTTCCCGCGCCGGCGGTCGCGCGGGTTGTATCCGCGCTGGTTCTCCATCCGGGCGAGCCGGACGAGGTCCGGACTGACCTCGCGCCGCCCAGTGCCCCGGCCGCCGTGGTCGCTCTCCTCCTCGAAGAGGTCGTACATCCTGCGTCCGGCCATGACGTGCTGCCACAGCGGCACGGGACGGTGCTCCGAGACGATCACCTGGGTATCGCCCCGCACGGTGTCCAGCCAGTCGCCGAACTCCTCGGCGTTGGACACGGTCGCCGACAGCGAGACCAGGGTGACTGATTCCGGCAGATGGATGATCACTTCCTCCCACACGGCACCGCGGAAGCGGTCGGAGAGGTAGTGCACCTCGTCCATGACCACATAGCCGAGGCCGGCGAGGGACTGCGATCCCGCGTACAGCATGTTGCGCAGGACCTCGGTGGTCATGACCACCACGGGCGCGTCCGCGTTCACGCTGTTGTCGCCGGTCAGCAGACCGACCTTGTCCGCGCCGTAGCGCCGCGCGAGGTCGGCGAACTTCTGGTTGGACAGCGCCTTGATGGGTGTGGTGTAGAAGCACTTGCGGCCCTGCAGCAGGGCGAGGTGGACGGCGAACTCGCCGACGATGGTCTTGCCCGACCCGGTGGGGGCCGCGACCAGCACCCCCTTGCCCGCCTCCAGGGCCTGGCACGCCTCGATCTGGAACGGGTCCAGGCCGAATTCGTACATGTCGCGGAAGGGCCCGAGGGCCGTCGCCTGCTCGGCGGCACGCACCCGGGAAGCCTGGTATCGCTCAGCTGGTGAGAGGTCCTCTGTCATCTTGATACGAGCCTACCCGCCAGGTATGACAGTCAGCCCGATCTTTAATTCACGCTGCGAGGACCCTGACCGCGCGGGGTACGCAGGTGGCGGTCAGCGGCAGCGCGCCCATCGGCTCACCGTCCGCGTAGGCCGTGACGCCGGCGGCCACCAGCTCGATCGAGGACACCCGGTGCACGGTGACCACCGGGTGCCCCAGGTGCGTCCCCCGGTACACCTTCGGGAACACCTTGAGCAGTGTGGTGCGGCTGCAGTCGCCGACCACGGTCACGTCGAAGAGCCCGTCGTCCATGACCGCGTCGGCGCAGATCCGCATGCCGCCGCCGTACGTGGTCCCGTTCCCCACCGCGATCAGGGTCGCCTCGATCTCGGTCACCGGACCGCCGTCCAGCCTGAGGCGGTACGGGATCGGCTTGAAGGCCGCCAGCTCGACGAGGATCGCCAGGTCGTACTTGAACCGTCCGCCGGCCCAGCGCATCCGATTGCCCCGGTCGTTCACCCGGGAGTCGAAGCCGGAGGCCAGCACGGTGCCGAACCAGCGCTCCCCGACCCGGCCGAGGTCGATCTCGCGCACCGACCCCGCTTTGAGCGCCTCGGCGGCCAGGCGTCCTGCCGCGGCCGGGTCCCTGATCGGGAGCCCCAGGGCGCGGGCGAAGTCGTTGCCGGTGCCGACGGCCACGGCTCCGAGCGGTGTCGAAGTGCCGGCGACAGCCTGGAGGGCGAGGGACATCATGCCGTCCCCGCCCACGGCTATCAGTGCGCCGGTGCCGCCCGCCACGGCCTCCCGCGCCCGGCGCAGGGCGTCGCCCGCGTCCTCGCCGAGCACGGTGCGGACGGAGAAGCCGGCGTCCCGCAACGCGGAAGCGGCCGGCTGCGCGGCACGCGCGCCCCGGCCGCTTCCCGCGGTGGGATTGACGAAGAGGGTGATCTCGCTGGTCACCTGCGGGACCCTACAAGGTCAGGTGATGTCGTCGTAACCGTTGAGCCGGTGGGACCGGCCGCCGTCCGGGTCGCCGCTCGCCTGCTCGGGCAGTGCGGCGCGCGGGGTGGAGACGCCTTCGACCGCGCCAACGGGTTCCGGTGTGAGGTCGAGCCGCGACGCCTCGTCGTCGTCGAGCTCGGCGTCGGGGTTCGCCCGCCGCTTGCGCTTGTCGTTGAGCAGGGAGATGCCGACCGCGATGAAGTACAGCACCGCGAGCGGGCCCGCGAGCAGCAGCATGGAGATGGGCTCGCCGCCCGGAGTCGCGATGGCCGCGAAAGCGGTGAGCCCGACGATCATGCCGCGCCACCAGCGCAGCATCCGGGCACCTGACAGGACCCCGGTCATGTTGAGGAGGATCAGCAGCAGCGGCAGCTCGAAGGCAAGCCCGAACACGATCACCATGCGGGTGATCAGGTCGAGGAAGTCGTCGAGGGGCAGCAGGTTCTTCACGTTGTCCGGCGTGAAACCGAGCATGATCTGCGCGGTCTGCGGCAGGATCGTGTACGCCAGGTAGGCGCCGGCCAGGAAGAGCGGGACCCCGGCGGCCACGAAGCCCATCGAGTAGCGCTTCTCCTGCTTGTGCAGGCCGGGGGCGACGAATGCCCACAGCTGGTACAGCCAGACGGGAGTGGCCACCAGGACGCCCGCCGTCAGGGATACCTTCAGCGCGATGGTGAAGGGGGACAGCAGACCGTTGGTGGTCATCTCCGCGCAGGGCCGGCCGTTGACCATGGTCAGGGCGCCGTCCCTGCAGCCGACCGAGTCCAGGATCGGCTTCATCAGGAACTCGAAGATTTCCTTCTGGAAGAACGCCGCGGCGATCACGGCGATCACGATCGCCAGGACCGACTTCAGCAGCCGGTTGCGCAGCTCACGCAGGTGATCGAGGAGGGGCATCCGCCCCTCGTCGTCCTTCTCCTGCTTGCGGGCAGACTTGAGCAACCCACTTCCCTCGTCTCGTACGGCAGCTGCCGGTCGTGCGGATCAGCTGTCAGCTCTGGGTGGTGGGCTTGGCCTCGCCCACGGGGCGGGAGCTGGCGACGTCTCCCGGAGCGGCCTGGATCGTGCGCGCGGTGGCCGCGGGCGGGGCGGTATCGGCGACGGTCTCCGTGGTGGGCGCCGCGGGTTCGTCGTCCTTCTTCATGGCCTTGGCCTCGCTCTTGAGGATGCGGGCCGACTTGCCGAGCGAACGCGCCATGTCGGGAAGCTTCTTGGCACCGAAGAGCAGCAGGATGACAGCGATGATCAGAACGATCTCGAGGGGCTTCAGATTCGCGATCATGTGCGACTTCCTTCTCGGCTAAGGCGTCTGGAGGGTGGGCTCGCTACCCGTTCGCCCGGACATACGTCCGACTTGCGCGCTGGAAGCGATCGTAACCCGCAGGGGTAAACGCGGGGCAATGCCTGTGCATACTCCCGATTGCGGCCCACACCTCCTTGCCTGGGCCGCTCATGCAGCGTACCCCCCGAACCGGTGAATCCGGAGGCCGCGACCGGTCAGCGCAGGGCCTCGCCCGTGTCGGCGAGGGTGGTGGCCGCTCGTTCGAGATCCTCTGCCGCTCGGTTGATCCGCCGGGTGGTCGCGGCGACCTGCTTCCCGAGCCGCTGTGCCTCGACGAAGACCTTGACGGCCAGCACGCCGAGAACGGCCAGGCCGAGGAATCCCAGAGTGATGGCGAGCATGGGCCAGAACATGGACGGAGCCTCGATGTGTCGGTGTGCCGCCGGGCGGCCTGTGGGGGTTACCGCAGGGCGGTGTGGAGGCGCAGCGTCCGTACTCCGCCGCCGCTGAGGAGCTCGATGATGCGCTCCCCGGCCGGCTTGCGGACCGCGGAGCCGCACTCGGGACAGGTGAAGGAGTAGAAGGTCGTACGGCGGCTGGCCCCTATCGCCAGCCGCAGTGCGCCCGCAGAGAGTTCGAAGCGCTCGCGGCAGTCCGGGCAGGCGGCCCGGAACAGTACGGCGGCGGACACCGCGACCGTCGCCGGCCCGGTCCGCGTGCCGGATATCGCAGTCATGTGACCTCTGTCTCCTCGGTGCACCGGTGCCCTCCGCTCAGATCGCGTCGTCGTAGCCGGCCAATGCCTCACGCGCCGCCAGCCGGGCGCTCTCGGCCAGGTCCTGCGGGGCGGTGATACGCCCTTCCCCGCCCAGCCGCAGGGCCAGCCTGCGCAGCGAGGCCGGATCGGGGGTGCGCAGAGTGATCCGCAGCCCGCCGTCGGGCAGTTCCTCCGCGCTGTCGTGCGGGTAGTACTCGGCGACCCACCGGCCCCCGGGCCCGACCTCGACGACGACTTCGGGGTCCTCGGCGGCCGGCTGGACGAGCCCTTCGGACAGGTCGCGCAGCTCCAGCTCCGGCGGAGCGGAGGGTGCGTCCAGCAGCCGGATCTCCGCGACCCGGTCGAGGCGGAAGGTCCGGCGCGCCTCGGTGAGCCGGCACCAGCCCTCCATATAGGTGTGGCCGACGGCGAACAGCCGGATCGGGTCCACCTCGCGCTCGGTCAGCTCGTCGCGGGCCGGCGAGTAGTAGCGCAGCCAGAGCCGGCGCCGCTCGGAGATCGCCCGGTCCACGTCGGCGAAGACACCGCCCTCGGACTCGAAGGTCACCGAGAGCCGGGAACTGGCGGCCCCCACCTCGCCGGCCGCGGTCTCCAGCTTCGCGGTCGCGCGCACGAGTGCCTTGCGATCGCTCTCGCGCAGGCCCGGGAGCGTGGCCACGGCACGGGCCGCGACGAGCAGCGCGGTGGCCTCGTCAGCGGCGAGCCGCAGCGGCTCGGCGACGTCGTCGGGGTTGTGCCACCAGATCCGGTCGCCGTCGGTGTCGATGTCGAGCAGGTCCCCGCCGCGGAAGCTGGTCCCGCACATGGGCAGTACGTCGAGGTCGGAGATCAGCTCGTCCTCGGTGATGCCGAAGGCCCGGGCCACGTCCTGGACGTGCGCGCCGGGTCGCTCCCGCAGGTAGGTGACCAGGGAGAGCATCCGCCGGGTCTGGTCGATCGCGTTGGTCGCCATGTGTACGGGCCCCTCAGTCCTTGGCCACGGCGCGCAGCCGGTCCATCACGTCGGCCCGCAGGTCGGCGGGCTCGCCGACGATCACGTCGGGACCGAACTCGACGAGCCAGGCGTCCAGGCCGTGTCCGTACGGAATCTCCAACTCGTCCCAGCCATCGCCGAGTTCCCGCACCGATATGGCGCGGGAGCGCAGCGGGTAACCAGCGCCGGTACGCAGACGGATGCGCGCGGTCCTGGTGGCGGTCTCGCCGGCCCAGCTCTCGACGGTCTCCCTGACGGTCACGGCGTCGGGAACAGGAGCGGTGAACGCCCCGGCCCGGGAGCGGACCCGGCCCGAGATGCGGGACAGCCTGAAGACGCGCTCCGCCCCCCTGTCACGGTCCCAGCCCGCCAGGTACCAGTGGCCACGCCAGCACTCCAGCGTCCAGGGCTCGACCTGGCGCTGCTCGGGCCGGGCGGCGTTCCCCTTGCGGTAGTCGAAGGTCACCGGGCGGCGGTCCCGGCAGGCGAGCATCAGGGGCTCGAAAGCTGCCTCGTGGACCGGGATACGGGGTTCGAGGGCGCTGTGCACCTCGTAGTCGTCCTCGGCCTCCGGCATGCCGGCCGCACGCAGCTTCTGCAGGGCGCCGCTGGCGGCCCCGGCGAGGCGGGCCTGCTGCCAGACCTTGGCAGCGAGCCCGAGGGCGGCGGCCTCCTCGGCGTCCAGGGTGATGGGGGGCAGCCGGTTGCTGTCGCGGCGGGCGAGGTAGCCGATGTCGCCGTCCAGGTTCTCCACGGTCTCGATGACCAGGCCGAGTTCGCGCAGATCGTCCTTGTCGCGCTCGAACATCCGGTTGAAGGAGTCGTCGGAGCCAGCTTCCAGGTAGGCCTCGATGGACCCGCGGAGCTCACGCTTGCTGAGCGGACGCCGGGTACCCAGCAGACACAGTGCCAGGTTCATCAGCCGTTCGGCCTTGGCAATCGCCATCGACGCCCTTTCTCGACGTGCTCTCCGACCGTCGACCGTACCGCTCCGGGGTGTCCGGACCAAAGCGAGGGCCCGCGCCTTGCGGCGCGGGCCCTGGCTCCTGTATCGGGACGTATCAGACCGCGACGAGGTCGCAGACGAAGATCAGCGTCTCGCCCGGGGCGATCGCGCCGCCCGCACCGCGGTCGCCGTAGGCGAGGTGCGCCGGGATGGTCAGCTGGCGGCGGCCGCCGACCTTCATGCCCTGGACACCCTGGTCCCAGCCCGCGATGACCTGGCCGGCACCGAGCTGGAACCTGAGCGGCGTGCCGCGGTTCCAGGAGGCGTCGAACTCCTCGCCGGTGGAGAAGGCCACGCCGACGTAGTGCACGGAGACGGTCTGGCCCTTCTCGGCCACCGGTCCGTCGCCCTCCCAGATGTCCTTGATCTCCAGGTCGGCCGGCGGCTCGCCACCCGGGAAGTCGATCTCGGGCTTCTCGATGCTCACTGAACTGCTCCTCTTACCGATGAACTGGTCAACCGGGACAGTCTTACATCTTTGCCAGAAGATCCACGGCGAAGACGAGCGTGGAGTTGGCGGGGACGGCCTGCTGCGCCTTGTTGCCGAAGGCCTGGTCCGGCGGGATGACGAGCAGGACGCGGCTGCCGATCTTCTTGCCGATCAGGCCGTTCTTCAGACCCTTGAGGGTGACCTGCGCCAGCGGGAACGTCTGGGTCTTGCCCGCCTCGTAGGTGTTGTCGAAGGGCTTGCTGCCCTTCCAGAGCAGACCGACGTAGTTCACGACGACGCTGTCGGTGTCCTTGATGACCTCGCCGTCGGACTCGAGGACGTAGTTGGAGACCAGCTTCTTCGGCGGGTCGCTCTTGGGGATCGTGACCGTCGGGGCCTTGCCGTCGGTCTTGGTACCGACCTTGGGCAGGTCGGTGTTGTCCTGGGCGACCGCGGTGCCCTTGGCAGAGGCGGGGATCTGCGTCGCCTTCACGATGTCCACGACGAAGACGAGCGTGGCGTTGGGCTTGATGTCGCCCTGGCCCTGCGCCCCGTAACCGAGGTCCGGCGGGATGACCAGCTCGACACGGCTGCCGACCTTCTGGCCGACGAGCCCCTTGTCCCAGCCCTGGATGACCATGCCCGCACCGAGCGTCAGGTCGAAGGGCTGCTTGCGGTCGAAGCTGTTGTCGAACGGCTTGGTGGAGTCCCACGCCTGGCCGAGATAGTTGACCTGGATCGCGTCGCCGTTCTTGAGCTTCGCGCCGTCACCCTCACTGATGACGTCGGTCTTCAGTTCCTTGGGGGGATCACCCTCACCCTTCGCCAGGGTGGGCTTCTCGCCGAACTTGGCTCCCGCCGTGATCGCGGGAACACCCTTCTCGGTCGAGGCGGAGTCGGAGGCCTTGTCGTCGCCGCATGCCGCTGTGGAAAGCAGCAGAAGGGGGACGACGAGAAGGCCGGCAAGTCGGCGCACTGGTTCCTCAGATCTCAGACGGCACGTGAGTGGTCCCCGACACTCTAAGCGCTGTCATGCAATCCCCGGCGGGACAAGTCCTCAGGCCGGGCGAAGGGCCCCGTACGAGGAACGTACGGGGCCCGGTCACATACGAGGCGGGAGTTCTCCGTCGGTCACATGCCCGCGATCAGCTTTTCCACCCGCTCGTCGACGGAACGGAACGGGTCCTTGCACAGCACGGTGCGCTGCGCCTGGTCGTTGAGCTTGAGGTGGACCCAGTCGACGGTGAAATCCCGGCGCTGTTCCTGGGCCCGCCGGATGAAGTCACCGCGCAGGCGCGCCCTGGTGGTCTGCGGGGGCACCGATTTGCCCTCGAAGATCTTCATGTCGTTGCAGATACGGGCGGCCTGCCCCTTCCGCTCCAGGAGGTAGTAGAGCCCGCGGCGGCGGTGGATGTCGTGGTAGGCGAGGTCTATCTGAGCGACCCTCGGATTCGACATGGTCATGTTGTGCTTGGCCCGGTACCGCTCGATGAGCTTGTACTTCATGACCCAGTCGATCTCGGTGCCGATCCGGTCGAGGTCCTCGGCCTCGATGGCGTCCAGCGTGCGGCCCCACAGTTCGAGGACCTGGTCGACGTTGCCGGTGCGGATGCCACGGCGCTCGACGAAGTCGACGGCCTTCTCGTAGTACTCGCGCTGGACCTCGATGGCCGATGCCTCCCGGCCGCTGGCCAGGCGCACCTTGCGCTGACCCGTGATGTCGTGGCTGACCTCCCGGATGGCCCGGATCGGGTTCTCCAGGGTCAGGTCACGCATCACGGTGCCCGCCTCGATCATGCGGAGCACGAGGTCGGTCGCGCCGACCTTGAGGAGCATGGTCGTCTCGGACATGTTGGAGTCGCCGACGATGACGTGGAGGCGGCGGTACCGCTCGGCGTCGGCGTGCGGTTCGTCCCGGGTGTTGATGATGGGACGGGACCGGGTCGTCGCGGAACTGACGCCCTCCCAGATGTGCTCCGCCCGCTGGCTCACGCAGTAGACGGCCCCGCGCGGCGTCTGCAGCACCTTGCCGGCTCCGCAGATCAGCTGCCGGGTGACGAGGAACGGAATGAGGATGTCCGCGAGCCGGGAGAATTCTCCGTGACGGGCGACGAGGTAGTTCTCGTGGCACCCGTAGGAGTTTCCAGCCGAGTCGGTGTTGTTCTTGAAGAGATAGACGTCGCCCGCGATTCCCTCCTCGTGCAGGCGGCGTTCGGCGTCGACGAGCAGGCCTTCGAGAATGCGTTCGCCTGCCTTGTCGTGCGTGACGAGTTCCGTCACGTTGTCGCATTCGGGAGTTGCGTATTCCGGATGCGATCCCACGTCGAGGTACAGGCGGGCGCCGTTCCGCAGGAAGACATTGCTGCTGCGGCCCCATGACACGACACGGCGGAAGAGGTAGCGCGCCACTTCGTCAGGTGACAGTCGGCGCTGTCCCCTGAACGTGCACGTGACGCCGTACTCGTTCTCCAGCCCGAAAATGCGGCGGTCCATGACTGAACATTACGCCTTATGGCCTGAGCTGAAACCGGGTTCGGCCGCACCGTTTCGATCATTTTCCGAATCGGCCACAACAGCGGGCGTACGGCCGGGAGCTGCGAGGACCCTTCCGGTGGCCAGCAGGACCAGCAGCGCCGCCACTCCACCGGCCCCCGCGACGGCGAAACTCGACGCCGTGCCGCCGAGCTCGACGGCCGGGCCGGCCACCGCCGTTCCGGCCGCCGCGCCCACTCCGAAGGTCGTCACGAGCCAGGAGAACGCCTCGGTCACCGTGCCCTGCGGCGCGTGGCGGTCCACGACGAGGAAAGAGCAGGCGATCGCCGGGGCCAGGAAGACCCCCGCCAGCGCGGAAAGGGCGGTCATGGCCGGCACGCCCGGAGTGAGCGTCAGCGGCAGGTAGCACAGGGCCAGAAGAGCGACGATGCCGCGCAGCCGCCGTTCGGGTGTCCCGGCCCACTGCCGCGCCCCGTACGCCACTCCGCCGATCAGCGCACCGAGCCCCAGAGCGGCCATCAGCCAGCCGTACACGGACTCCCTGCCGTGGTCGTCGGCGTAGGCCACACCCGCCACCGTGATCGAGCCGAGCGCGAGGCCGACGAAGAAGAAGGCGCCGAGCAGGGCCAGCAGTCCCGGCGAGCGCAGCGCGCCCAGCCAGTGCGCCTCCCGGGGCGCCGAACGCCAGGCTCTGGAGGGCTCGGAGAGGATCACGGAGAGCGCCCCGAGGACCCCGATCGCGTTGATGACCAGCAGCGCGGCGGCCGGCGACCAGAGCGAGACCAGGACCGTCACCAGGAGTGGCCCCACGGTGAACATGACCTCCTGCGCCACCGCGTCCATGGCGTAAGCCCGGTGCACCCGGTCCTCGCCGCCGAGCACCGTCGGCCACAGGGCACGGAGACCGCCCTCCAGCGGCGGCGTGAAGACGCCGGCCACGACCACGGCCGCGTACGCCACGGGGAGCGAGCCGAGTCCGACAAGGGCCAGCGCGGCCATGCCGAGGGCGGAGAGGACCGCTGCGGGCAACTGCACGCGCGGCTGGCCGTGCAGGTCCACGGCCCGGCCCAGCAGCGGCTGCCCCACGGCTGTGGCGAGGCCGTACGCCGCGGCGAGAGCGCCGGCCTGTGTGTAGCTGCCGCCCTCCGCCCGGGTGAACAGGACGATCGCGATGTGGGCGGTGCCGTTCGGCAGCCTGCCCACCAGCGTGCCCGCCAGGAGCCGGGCGGCGTGCCGCGCCCGGAGGATGTCCAGATATCCCGCGGCCATGTCCGCCCCTCTCCCCCGCCGGGCTCCGCGCCCTCGGGGTTTTACGTATAACGTCAGCGTTCATACGTACCATGTGCACAGTCCGCGAGTCCATCCCAGGGCGCGCGGCCGGCACAGCACGGAGGCACGAGTGAGCAGCGCGCAGCGGCCCGCCCCACCCCGGCCCACCAGCCGTGACGTGGCCCGGGCCGCGGGTGTCTCCCAGGCGACCGTCTCGCTGGTGCTGGGCGACAAGTGGCACGGTCGGGTGTCGGCGGCGACGGCCGACCGGGTGCGCGACAGCGCCCGGGAGCTGGGTTACCGGCCCAATCTGGCCGCCCGCAGTCTCAGGCTGGGCCGCACCCGCACCGCTCTGCTCGTCGTGCCCGCCCTCACCAACGAGTTCTTCGCCCGGGTCCACACCGGCGCCGCGGCAGTCGCGGCCGAGCACGACTTCGGCGTCGTCCTGTACCCGTCGCCGGACGGCACCGGGCCCGCCCGGGACCCGTTCGCCTCGGCCAGCGCGTCCCTCGACGGCGTGATCGCCTCGTCGATGGCAGCCGGCGCGCTCGGAGCGCTGAGGACCGCGGGCCTGCCGCTCGTGATGCTGGACAGCGATCCCGATGACCGCGGTGCGGCGGCCCGCGTGAACCTCGACATAGCGGACGGCATGCGTCAGGTGACGGACCACCTGCTGGGGCTCGGCCACCGCCGTATCGTCCATCTGGCGTCCGCCGTGGACACCTGGACATTCGTGGTGCGCGCCCGGGCACTGGACGAAGCGGTACGGGAGGTCCCGGGGACCACCCTGCGCACCGTCACCGCTCCGCTGGACGTGAGGGCCGGGCGCGAGGCCACCGAGGCCGTCCTGACGTCCCCCGGGCCGCTACCGACGGCCATCGTCTGCGACGACGACATCCTGGCCGCCGGCGCCTGCAAGGCGGTCCGCCGACAGGGGCTGCGGGTCCCCGGCGACATCTCGGTGACGGGCTTCGACGACCTTGCACTCGCCACCGCGGTCGAACCGGAGCTCACCACCGTGCGCCTGCCCGCCGAACGGGTGGGGCGCCGCGGCATGTCGGCCCTGCTGGCCGTCCTGGACGGCCTGCCCGCGGACGACGGCGACCTCCCGGTCCGCCTGATGGTGCGCGGCTCCACCGCTCCCCCGCCCTCCGCATGACGGTGCCCCAGGACGCGCGTCACGTCCTGGGGCACCGCAGGGCCTTACGAGGTCACTCCTTCGCGGACCCGCCCGTGCCCTCGGAAGGACCGTCGGTGTCCGTGACGGGGGTGTCGGTCCCGGCGGCCGGAGCCGCGGGGCCCTCCGGTTCCTCCGTGTCGGACGGGGCGTCCGTCGGGGTGGCCGCACCGTCGGCGCCGAGGAGCCTGGCGAGCTGCCGGCCGACGATGCGCTTGAACTTGCGCTGCTGCGGCCTCGTGCGGTCCAGGACCGCGACTTCGAGCCGCTCGGCGGGGATCTCCCGCTCGTTGCCGTTGGCCTCCCGGGACAGCGCCTGCACGGCCAGCTTGAGCGCCTCCGCGAGCGACATCCCGTCACGGTGGCGCTGGTCCAGGAAGCTGCTGATCTGTTCCGCGTTCCCGCCGACCGCGACCGAGCCGTGCTCGTCCACGATCGAGCCGTCGTGCGGCAGCCGGTAGATCTGGTCGCCCTCGGGCCCCGCGCCGACCTCCGCGACCACGAGCTCCACCTCGTACGGCTTCTCGGCCGCGCTGGAGAAGATGGTGCCGAGCGTCTGCGCGTACACGTTGGCCAGCCCACGGGCCGTCACGTCGTCGCGGTCGTAGGTGTAGCCGCGCAGGTCCGCGTAGCGCACACCGCCGATCCGGAGGTTCTCGTACTCGTTGTACTTGCCGGCTGCGGCGAAGCCGATCCGGTCGTAGATCTCGCTGAACTTGTGCAGCGCGCGGGACGGGTTCTCGCCGACGAACACAATGCCGTCGGCGAACTGCAGCACAACCAGGCTGCGACCACGGGCGATGCCCTTCCGGGCGTATTCCGCCCGGTCGGCCATGGCCTGCTGAGGTGAGACATAGAACGGCGTCGACACCGGCTATCCGTCCCTTTCTGTCAGTGACGAGTGCATCGGAGGAGCATCAGGACCGGTCAGAGCAGCGCGGCACGCGGGCCGTCGGGCTGTTCGAGCCGGCGCTCCAGGATCGCGCGCGCGATCTCCGAGGATTCCGTGTCGCCCAGCTTGCGGAAGCCCTCATCCGTGATGACGGTGACGATCGGGTAGATCCGGCGCGCGACGTCGGGGCCTCCGGTCGCCGAGTCGTCGTCGGCCGCGTCGTACAGCGCCTGCACGACCAGGGTGAGCGTCTGCTCCTCCGTCAGGTCGTCGCGGTACAGCTTCTTCATCGAGCCCCGGGCGAAGACGGAGCCGGACCCGGTGGCCGCGTACCCGTGCTCCTCCGAACGCCCGCCGGTGACGTCGTACGAGAAGATCCGGCCCTTCTCGCGGTCGACGTCGTACCCCGCGAACAGCGGGACGACCGCGAGGCCCTGCATGGCCATCGCCAGGTTGCTGCGGATCATCGTGGAGAGCCGGTTGGCCTTGCCCTCGAGGGAGAGCGTGGCGCCCTCGACCTTCTCGAAGTGCTCCAGCTCCAGCTGGAACAGCTTGACCATCTCCACGGCGAGACCCGCCGTGCCGGCGATACCCACCGCCGAGTACTCGTCGGCCGGGAACACCTTCTCGATGTCGCGCTGGGCGATCATGTTCCCCATGGTCGCCCGCCGGTCACCGGCGAGCACGACGCCGCCGGGGAAGCTGGCCGCGACGATCGTGGTGCCGTGCGGCGCCTCGATGACCCCCTTCATGGGCGGCAGCTGCCGGTTACCCGGAAGCATCCCGGGCGACTGGTCGGACAGGAAGTCCATGAACGAGGACGATCCCGGCGTCAGGAAGGCAGCTGGTAGACGCCCGGTGCTACGAGTGTTGGCTTCCACGCGTTTCCCTCCAGGTATGCGGTGGCCCTGCGCAAGGAGTCAGGATCATCCCCCGACTTGCCGATGGCCGGATTGCAGGTGCGGCACGGTACGCCACGGACCCTACCCGCCCCGTGGCGGTGATCAACATGATCCTGGATGCGGAAGCGGTTCCGTGGGGTGCCCGTGCGCGCGAGGGCACCCCACGGAAAGCTCCGGCCGGCGGCGCGAGTCCGCCGATGATCGTCCGGACGGGATCTCCGGCTGTTACTCGCCACCCTTTTGAACAAATGACCTCACGAAGTCCTCGGCATTGGACTCGAGTACGTCGTCGATCTCGTCCAGGACGTCGTCCACGTCGTCGCTGAGCTTCTCCTGGCGCTCCGCGAGGTCCTCGGAGGCCTGCGCTTCCTGCGCCTGTTCCTCGGTCTCCTCGTTGGTGCGCGTCGCCTTCTGCTGTCCGCCGCCGGTGTCCTTGGTCGCCATCTAGCTCACCCCGCTCGGTTCGAAGCACTTGATCAGACCCTACCTACGGGGTCCGACATTGGCCCGGTACTTTCCTCAACGTCCGGAGGTCATCTGATTGATTCCCAGCCGGAGCGCCTTTCAGCCCCCCGTGAGCGTCCGGACCAGCTCTTCCGCCGTGCGGCAGCGGTCCAGGAGCCCCTCGACATGAGCACGTGTACCGCGCAACGGTTCCATCGTGGGCACCCGCTGCAGCGAGTCACGGTCGGGCAGGTCGAAAATGACCGAGTCCCAGGAGGCCGCGGCCACGTCGTCGGCGTACTGCTCCAGGCACCGGCCCCGGAAATAGGCCCTGGTGTCCTCCGGAGGCTTCGTACGGGCCCGCTCGACGTCGCTCTCGTCGAGCAGCCGCTTGATCTTGCCGCGCGCCGCCAGGCGGTTGTACAGGCCCTTGTCGGCCCGTACGTCGGCATACTGGAGGTCCACCAGGTGCAGGCGCGGGGCGTCCCAGTCCAGGCTGTCACGGCGCCGGTAACCCTCCATGAGCTCCCGCTTGGCGATCCAGTCCAGCTCGCCGGACAGGCTCATCGGATCGTTCTCCAGGCGGTTCAGGGTGTCCTCCCAGCGGGCCAGGACGTCCTTGGTCTGCTCGTCGGCGTCCGCCCCGTAGCGCTCCTCGACGTATTTGCGGCCCAGCTCGAAGTACTCCATCTGGAGCTGCACAGCGGTGAGCGTCCGGCCGCTGCGGAGCGTGACCAACTGCTTCAGTGCGGGGTCGTGCGAGACCTGGTGCAGGGTGCGGACCGGCTGGTCGACCGCCAGGTCGACGTTGATGAAACCGTCCTCGATCATGGCCAGGACCAGTGAGGTGGTACCGAGCTTCAGGTACGTCGAGATCTCGGAGAGGTTGGCGTCACCGATGATCACGTGCAGCCTGCGGTACTTCTCGGCGTCCGAGTGCGGTTCGTCGCGGGTGTTGATGATCGGGCGCTTGAGCGTGGTCTCGAGGCCGACCTCGACCTCGAAGTAGTCCGCTCGCTGGCTGATCTGGAAGCCGTGCTCATGGCCGTCCTGGCCGATGCCGACGCGCCCCGCGCCGGTGACGACCTGGCGGGAGACGAAGAACGGCGTCAGGTGGCGCACGATGTCCGAGAACGGGGTCTCCCGCTTCATCAGGTAGTTCTCGTGCGTGCCGTAGGACGCGCCCTTGTTGTCGGTGTTGTTCTTGTAGAGATGGATCGGCTGGGCCCCGGGGATCGCGGCGGCGCGCTCCGCCGCCTCCGCCATCACCCGCTCGCCGGCCTTGTCCCAGAGCACCGCGTCCAGCGGGTTGGTGATCTCGGGTGAGCTGTATTCGGGGTGCGCGTGGTCGACGTACAGCCGCGCACCGTTGGTGAGGATGACATTGGCCAGACCGATGTCCTCGTCGGTGAGCTGGCTGGAGTCGGCGGTCTCGCGGGCGAGGTCGAAGCCTCGCGCGTCGCGCAGCGGATTCTCCTCCTCGAAATCCCAGCGGGCGCGGCGCGCCCGGTGCATCGCCGCCGCGTAGGCGTTGACGATCTGGGACGAGGTGAGCATGGCATTGGCGTTGGGTTGGCCGGGAACGGAGATCCCGTACTCCGTCTCGATGCCCATCACTCGCCGTACGGTCATGCGGCCCTCCTTGCCCGGCGGCGCCCCCTGCGGGAGCGGCGCTCAAGTACCGCTGCTGGTCCGCGGTGCCCGTCCCCGCACTGCGCGACTCGGCGGTACGTCAGAGCCTAGAGCGCCTCTGCGCCGGTGGGGAGATCAATTGCGTCATTGTTCGGGTGTGGCCTGAGCTGCCTGGAAAACGGCCGGCTGCGGATGCCCTGCCGGGCATCCGCAGCCGGTCTGCGTTTTACAGGTACTGCCCGGTATTTGCCACCGTGTCGATGGAGCGACCGGTGTCTGCGCCCTGCTTTCCGGTGACGAGAGTGCGGATGAAGACGATCCGCTCTCCCTTCTTTCCGGAAATCCTGGCCCAGTCGTCCGGGTTGGTCGTGTTGGGCAGGTCCTCGTTCTCCTTGAACTCGTCCACGCACGCCTGGAGGAGATGGGAGACACGCAGGCCCTTCTGGCCCTGCTCGAGGAATGCCTTGATGGCCATTTTCTTTGCCCGGTCCACGATGTTCTGAATCATCGCTCCGGAGTTGAAGTCCTTGAAGTAGAGGACTTCCTTGTCGCCGTTCGCGTAGGTGACCTCGAGGAAGCGGTTCTCCTCGGATTCCGTGTACATCCGCTCCACGACCGACTGGATCATCGCGTGGGCGGCTGCCTCCTTCGATCCCGTGTGCTCGGCCAGGTCGTCCGAGTGCAGCGGCAGCGAGGGGGTGAGGTACTTCGCGAAGATGTCCTTCGCCGCCTCCGCGTCCGGACGCTCGATCTTGATCTTCACGTCGAGACGGCCGGGCCGCAGGATCGCGGGGTCGATCATGTCCTCACGGTTGGAGGCACCGATGACGATGACGTTCTCCAGGCCCTCCACACCGTCGATCTCGGCGAGCAGCTGCGGGACGATGGTGTTCTCCACGTCCGAGCTGACACCGGAACCACGGGTGCGGAAGAGGGATTCCATCTCGTCGAAGAAGACGATGACGGGGGTACCCTCGCTCGCCTTCTCCCGGGCACGCTGGAAGACGAGGCGGATGTGCCGCTCGGTCTCGCCGACGTACTTGTTGAGGAGCTCGGGGCCCTTGATATTGAGGAAGTAGCTCTTCCCCGCGGGCTGTCCGGTGACCTCGGCGACCTTCTTGGCCAGCGAGTTGGCGACGGCCTTGGCGATGAGTGTCTTGCCGCAGCCGGGAGGGCCGTAGAGCAGGATGCCCTTCGGCGGACGCAGTTCGTGCTCCTTGAAGAGGTCCGGGTGGAGGTACGGGAGCTCGACCGCGTCCCTGATCAGTTCGATCTGGTCACCCAGACCACCGATCTTGTTGTAGTCGATGTCCGGTACCTCTTCGAGGACGAGTTCCTCCACCTCGCTCTTGGGGACCACTTCGTATACGTAGCCGGACCTGGGTTCGAGCAGGAGGGCGTCGCCGGGGCGGATGGTGATGTCCAGGAGAGGCTCGGCGAGCCTCACCACCCGCTCCTCGTCGGTGTGCCCGAGGACCAGGGCGCGTTCGCCGTCCTCGAGGATCTCCTTGAGGGTGACGATGTCCCCGGCCCGCTCGAATTCCATGGCCTCGACCACGTTGAGCGCTTCGTTGAGCATGACTTCCTGGCCACGCCGGAGGCCTTCGACCTCGACACTCGGGCTCACGTTCACCCGGAGCTTGCGGCCCCCGGTGAAGATGTCGCAGGTGTCGTCCTCGTTGGCCTGCAGAAAGACACCGAAGCCTGCCGGTGGCTGGGCCAGCCGGTCGACCTCCTCCTTGAGGGCCACGATCTGGTCGCGGGCCTCGCGGAGCGTGTTGGCGAGCCGCTCGTTCTGAGCGGACACGCCGGCCAGACTGGTCTGCAAGTCGACGATCCGCTCTTCGAGAATCCTCGTATGACGCGGAGAGTCGGCGAGCTTACGTCGCAGGACGGCGATTTCCTGCTCGAGAAAGGCAACCTGGCCGGCTGGGTCTTCCGACCCTCGCCCGGGCCGGATGCCGCGGTTGATGTCGTCGTCGTGGGCTGCCACGGTCCTCACCTCCTCCAAGGGGAGCTGGACGCTTCCTGACCCTACCTGGGTGGGTGATGATTGAAACCCCTAGATCACAAAGACTCGGGAGTCTGTCCGATCTTCACCCTTGCGCTCTCCCTCACGCCAGAGGAATACCCACCCTTCGGCACCGGAAAGCAGCCGGTTGTATCGTCGAAGTGTTCAACACCCGTCAGGGCTGGCTTCAATTGGTGCAGATACGCAGGGAACGGCAGGACACATGACCGTGCAGCAGGACGCTCCGGGAGACACCGGAACCCAGGACCTCGAGGTCTGGATCGACCAGGATCTCTGTACGGGCGACGGCATCTGCGTGCAGTACGCACCCGAGGTGTTCGAGCTGGACATCGACGGCCTGGCGTACGTGAAGAGCCCGCAGGACGAGTTGCTCCAGGACAAGGGAGCCACCACGCCGGTGCCGCTGCCCCTGCTCCAGGACGTGGTGGACTCCGCGAAGGAGTGCCCCGGCGACTGCATTCATGTACGTCGCGTCTCGGACAACGTGGAAGTCTTCGGGCCGGACGCGGACTGACGGCTCAGAGCCTGTCGGGTGGCCTTCGATCGGAAAGTGGGCGCGGTCCGGTGCGTGCGATTCCAAGGCGCCGGAGTGTCCTCGTAGCGGAGCTACTAGGGCATTTCGGCAACGCGGGAAGCGTGCGTGCCGGGGCGTGACCGCCCGATCAGAGGTCACCCGACAGGCTCTCAGGCCGCCCGCGCGCTGCCTCCGGCGGGACCCGAGGACTTGACGAACGCGTTGCCCTTCCACAGCCAGGAGGCGCTCTCGCGCTCGTCGGGGCAGCAGCGTGGTACGTCGGGCGACGAGTAGCCGAGCAGGTTCGCCGAGATCCGGCCGTCGCGTACGGCGAGGTCGGTGACCGCCAGTTTCTGGGCGGGGTCCACCAGGGTCGCCACGACCCGGGGTGCGGCCCCGCTCCGCCGTGTGACGACGTAGACACCGCTGGGAGGGGTGCCGGACCCCGCCGCGCAGTGGACGACCGCCACCGTCTCGGGTCCGCCGTCCCCGTCGAGGTCCCCGGGCGCGCTGTCCGCCACGGTCTGCCCGGCGCCGGCGCAGTCGAGCGGGAAGGTCACGCCTGCCGGATCAGGGGCCTGCGCGGCGGGGGCTCCCTCGTGCCGGGTGGTCGCACCCTGTTCCGACGCGGAGGCCGTGGCGGTGGCCGCATCGGGCTGGAGCAGACCCGCGACGGCGATCACAGCCGCCATCGCCGTGGCCGTGGCGAGCCAGTGCACCGCCCTTGCGTCGGTGTGCGCGAGGTCCGGGAGCGCGGAGGTCTGCACGCGGTATGTCTCCATGTGGTTCCTGGATGCCCGTAGAGGCGTCGCCGAGCGGACCTCGGCGGGCGGGGGTGGCCAGCATCGTGCCACACCTCACACCGCAGCGGAACGACGGGGGGGGTGCCGACGGAACGGCCGGGCCAGGCAGAAGGCGCCGCCGCCGACTCCCCGGAGCAGTCCGGGGAACTCGGCGGCGACGCCTGTGCGTGACGGCAGGTCAGTCGCGGTTCGCGCTTCCGCTGCGGGCTCCGGGGCCGTCGTAGTCGTCGCCGTAGGCGCCCTTGGAGGGGCGGCGGCGGCGCAGCGGCGGCTCGACGCCGTCCGCGAGACGGCGTGCGGTGACGAGGAAGCCGGTGTGGCCGATCATGCGGTGGTCCGGCCGGACGGCCAGGCCCTCCACGTGCCAGTTGCGGACCATCGACTCCCAGGGCTGCGGTTCGGCGAAGCAGCCGATCTCACGGATGGACTCGACGGTCCGCGACAGCTGGGTCGTGGTCGCGACGTACGCGCAGAGGATGCCGCCGGGCACCAGGGCCTTGGAGACGGCCTCGAGGCACTCCCACGGCGCGAGCATGTCCAGGACGACCCGGTCGACGTCGGTGTCCGAGAGGTTGTCCTGGAGATCGCCGACGGTGAGCTCCCAGGCGGGGTGCGGGGAGCCGAAGTAGCGCTCCACGTTCTGCTGGGCGATCTCGGCGAAGTCCTCGCGGCGCTCGTAGGAGTGCAGCATGCCCTGCTCACCGATGGCGCGCAGCAGGAAGGTGCTGAGCGCTCCGGATCCGACCCCCGCCTCCACGACGCGGGCGCCGGGGAAGATGTCGGCGAAGGCCAGGATCTGCCCCGCGTCCTTGGGGTAGACCACGGCGGCACCGCGGGGCATGGACAGGACGTAGTCGGGGAGCAGGGGGCGCAGCGCGAGGTAGGCGACGTTTCCCGTGGTACGGACAACACTGCCCTCGGGAGCACCGATCAGCTCGTCGTGGGGGAAAGAACCCTTGTGGGTGTGAAAGTTCTTTCCGGCCTCGAGCGTGAAGGTGTAGTGGCGTCCCTTGGGGTCGGTGAGCTGGACCTGGTCCCCGACTTTGAATGGGCCGCGACGGCGGGCGGCACCGGTCGGTTCGGACATGCGGTCAGCCTACCCGTAATTCGGCGGTGGCCTTCCGGGGGCCTCAGGACGAGGGGCGGGCCATGGCCCGGACGAACGCGCGCTCCACGTCGGCTGTCGACAGCACGCCGTAGATCTCGCCCGTCTCCTCCATCACCAGGTACTCGGTGGCGGGGGTGGCCTTGAGCCGGTCCAGGAGCGCCTCGCCGGCGAGTTCGGCGGGGACCTTCATGCCGTCGGTGAGGTCCTGGGCCAGGCCGCTGACGGGCACCCAGGGGCGGCGGTGCTCGGGGACTCCGGCGATGGCCGCCTCCCGCACGACGCCCTTGGGGCTGCCCTGTCCGTCGACGACGACCAGGGCGCGGGCGCCGGCCTCGTTGGCGCGGCGGAGCGCCTCGGACAGCGGCGTGGCCGACTCGACGGGGACCGCGCGCCGGGTGAGGGTGCGGGCCCGCAGGTCGGGGAGGTGCTCCCGCAGGCGGGCCATGCGGAGGCTGTTCCCGGCGCCGGTCCAGATGATGCCGGCGAGGATCGCGGCGAGCAGCGCGTCGGTGACCGTCTCCACACCGCCGACGTCGCTGGTGGCGTTGGAGAGGGTGCCGGTGTGGGTGAGCAGGGGCAGGCCGATCAGGACGGTGACGGCGAGCCCCCTGCCGACCCACGCCGCGGCGACGGTGCCACTCATGGGCTTGCCGGTGATCTTCCACACGACGGCGCGGAGCATCCGGCCGCCGTCGAGGGGCAGGCCGGGCAGCAGGTTGAAGGCGGCGACGATGAGGTTGGAGACCATCAGCCCGGCGAGGAGCACTCCGGGGACGGTGCCGGCCTCGACGAACTGCAGCGGGATGTAGAAGATCCCGGCGAGGACGAGCGAGAGCAGAGGCCCCACGAAGGCGAGGACGAACTCGCGCCCCGGCGTCTCCGACTCCTTCTCGATCTCGGATACACCGCCGAAGAACTGGAGCTGGATGCGGCGGACCGGCAGCTTGTAGTGCAGGGCCGCGACGGTGTGGGCGAGCTCGTGGACCAGGACGGATGCGTAGAACGCGATCGCGAAGAAGAGCGCGACCAGATAGCGGGCTCCGCCGAGTCCGGGCAGGACACGGTCGAGCTGGCCACCGAACACCCAGGTGATCAGGGCCGCGACGACGAACCAGCTGGGGGCCACGTACACGGGCACGCCGAAGGGACGGCCCATGAGGAGGCCGCCGCCGGGGTCGGCCGGACGTCGTGGTTTGCCCTTGCCGGGTCCGGTGCCGGGGTCCTCGCCCCCTGCGCCGGGCTGCGGGCGCCCGCTGTCGCCGCTCTCGTCCACTCAGATCCCTTCGGTCGGTGGCTACTGCCACGGTCGTGCTGTGCGCGAGCTCTGTGGTCGATGGTATGCCGGTGGCTGTCGGTGGCGGGCCGTAGGGTCTGCGACATGACGTCCGTACCTCGCCCGCCTTCGCCACCCTCGTCCCTGTCGCCGTCGCGCGCGAGCGATTTCATGCAGTGCCCGCTGCTCTACCGCTTCCGGGTCATCGACAAGCTGCCCGAGAAGCCCAGCGAGGCTGCTACCCGGGGCACGCTGGTGCATGCGGTGCTGGAGCGGCTGTTCGACGCACCGGCCGCGGACCGTACGGCACCGAGGGCCAAGGCCCTGATCCCCGGTCAATGGGACCGGCTGCTCGAGTCGAAGCCCGAGCTGACCGGCCTGTTCGCGGGTGATCCGGAGGGTGAGCGGCTCGCGGGGTGGCTGGGCGAGGCGGAGCGGCTGGTGGAGCGGTGGTTCTCGCTGGAGGACCCGACCCGCCTGGAGCCGGCCGAGCGGGAGCTGTTCGTGGAGACCGAGCTGGATTCGGGGCTGCGGCTGCGCGGGGTGATCGACCGGGTCGACGTGGCCCCCACGGGCGAGGTCCGGATCGTGGACTACAAGACGGGCAAGGCACCGCGGCCGGAGTACGCGGAGGGCGCCCTGTTCCAGATGAAGTTCTACGCCCTGGTCGTCTGGCGCCTGAAGAACGTGGTGCCGCGCCGCCTGCAGCTGGTCTACCTGGGCAGCGGTGACGTGCTGACGTACGACCCGGTGCCGGACGATCTCGAGCGGATGGAGCGGAAACTGCTGGCCCTGTGGGAGGCCATCCGGGTGGCCACGGAGACGGGCGAGTGGCGGCCGAGGCCGACGAAGCTGTGCGGCTGGTGCGACCACCGGGCGGTCTGCCCGGAGTTCGGTGGGACTCCCCCGGTTTATCCGCTGTCGGTCCGCCCGGCGGACCCGGTGGAGGGTGTGCAGGGCAGAATGGAACCGGCCCGGTCCGAGGCCGGACGACCGGTGACCCTCGAAGGCCCTTAAGGAGATTCCGTGGCTATCCGCGTCCTGCTCGTCGACGATCAGCCCCTGTTGCGCACCGGGTTCCGGATGATCCTGGAGGCGGAGGGTGACCTGGCAGTGGTCGGCGAGGCCGGGGACGGACTGCAGGCGATCGACCAGGTGCGGGCGCTGCAGCCCGACGTGGTGCTGATGGATATCCGCATGCCGCGGATGGACGGCGTGGAGGCGACCCGCCAGATCACCGGGCCCGGCCGGGACGGCCCGGCGAAGGTCCTGGTCCTGACGACCTTCGATCTCGACGAGTACGTCGTGGAGGCGCTGCGCGCGGGCGCCAGCGGCTTCCTGCTGAAGGACGCACCAGCAGTCGAGCTGGTGCAGGCCATCCGCGTGGTGGCCGCGGGCGAGGCGATGCTGGCGCCCAGCATCACGCGCCGGCTGCTCGACAAGTACGCCGACCACCTGCCGTCGGGTGAGGAGCCCGCCCCGGGCGCCCTGCACACGCTCACCGAGCGTGAGGTGGAGGTGCTGAAGCTGGTGGCGCGCGGACTGTCCAACGCGGAGATCGCCGCCGACCTGTTCGTGAGCGAGACGACGGTCAAGACGCATGTCGGCCACGTGCTCACGAAGCTGGGACTGCGCGACCGTGTGCAGGCCGCGGTCTACGCCTACGAAAGCGGGCTGGTGCGTCCCGGCGCCCAGTGACGTAGGGAGGCACGTACGGACGAAACCGGTGCGGGCCGGGGGCGACGGGCCCCCGGCCCGCACCGGTCGTCAGGACGGTGTCACGTCAGGAGGTGCCGCGCCCCAGCTCCCAGAGCTGCAGGTCGGCCGAGGAGTTGACGGCGTACTCGACGCCGTTCAGCCCGTCGAGCGAGGCGACGTACTGCTTGCCCTGCCAGATCGGCAGCACGGGGACGTCGGTGGCGACGATGTCCTGGAGCTTCTCGAAGGCCGGGCTCGCGGCGCTGCGGTCGGCCTCACGCCGCGACTGCGGGATGAGCGTGTCCTGGGCCAGGGTCGACCGGTACGGCGAGTTGAGGAAGTTGTTCTTGTCGAGGAACGGCGCCGTGTAGGTGTCGGGGTCCGGAAAGTCGGGGAACCAGCCCATGCCGTAGACGGCGTACTCGCCCTTCTTCTGCTCGGGGCGGTACTTGTCCCAGGGCTTGCCCTCGATGTCGACGTCGAACAGCTGCGTGGCGTTGAGCTGCTTCGCCAGCGCTTCGAACTCGGCCTTGGTGGCGGGCCCGTAGTGGTCCGTCGTGTAGTGCAGCGTGAACTTGACCGGCGTGCTTATGCCGGCCTTGTCCAGGGTCTCCGCGGCCTTCGAGACGTTCGGTTCGCCGTACTTGTCGAAGAACGAGGTGGTGTGGCCGGTGATGCCGGACGGGATCAGCGAGTAGAGCGGCTCGGCGGTGCTGCCGTACACCTTGCTCGCGATGGACCCGCGGTCGATGACCTGGGCCATCGCCTGGCGCACGGCCTTGTCCTTGACCTCGGGAGCCTCGGTGTTGAAGGCGAGGTAGCTGATGGCGAGTCCGGGCATCTCGGTGAGCTTGACGCCCTCCTTCGGCTCCACCAGCAGCTTCTGCGCCTGCTCGGGCGACATGGTCCGCGTCATCATGTCGATCTTCTTGTCGTCGAGCGCCTTGCCCATCGCCGCGGCGTCGGGGAAGAGGTCCAGCTCGACCTTCTGGTTCTTGATCTGCAGGTCACCCTTGTACTTCGGGTTCTTGGTGAAGACCACCTTGACGACCTGGTCGCCCTTGACCTCGGGCTTCATGGTGTACGGGCCGGAGCCGTCGACCTGGAAGCCCTCACGGGGGGACTTCGCCGGGTACTTGTCCTTCGGGACGATGCCGGTCGCCGGCGTCGCGAGCTTGTAGGGGAAGGTCGCGTCCGACGTGCGGAGGTGGAAGACGACCTGGTTCTCGCCCTTGGTCTCGATCGTGTCGATGTTGTCGAGCAGACCGATCGGGCCGCTCTCGTCCTTGATGTCGATGACGCGCTGGATGGAGTACTTCACGTCCTCCGGGGTGACGGGGGTGCCGTCGGCGAAGGTGAGCCCGTCGCGCAGGGTGCAGCGGTAGCTCTCGTTCTCGGTGTCGGTGAAGGAGCAGCTCTCGGCCGCTTCGGGCACCGGCTCGCCGCCGCCGCGCGGAATGTGGGTGAGCGTCTGCACGGTCTGCCGCAGCACGTTCCAGACGCCGGCTTCGTAACCGATCGCCGGGTCGAGCGGCGCCGGGCTGTCCGCCGAGGCGATGAACTGGTCCGTCGTCCCGACCACGATGGTTTCGCCACCCTCGTCCGACCCGCCACAGGCGGCGAGCACGGGCGCGAGCAGGCCCACTACGGCCGGCAGCACCAGCGTCTTGCGGTTCATCTGGGCGTTCTCCCTCATTCCGGCATGTGAGAAAACTGAGATTAGTAGGCCCTGCCAGGGGCACTTGACCGGCTCCGGACAGCCGCGTATTCACTCGGTGATCGCCGATGACCGGCTGTCCATGTCACGCTCGGGAATGTTTCGTACACGACTTCATCAACCGGACTTTTAGGTGTACGAAATGGACAGACGGGTGGGACGGCAAGCGCTTCGATCGCCATTCACGGTGATGCAAATCACGTCCGAACGGCATGTGTCGTATTGGCATGGACCTGATTTTCTCGATTTCGGAAAGCCGGGACCGTACAGATTCGGACCCCGGGATCCTGTCGCATTTCGACGAAATACTCTCGGTGCAAGGGCTATCCCTCTGCCGTGACCAGCCCACGGAGAAATGCCAGATCCACGTGTTCCAGGGAGGGGACGACGACACGCCCCGGCGCGGGCGCGATGGGCGCGACGGACGGGACCGCGACGACACGGCAGCCCGCGGCCTCGGCCGCGGCGACGCCCGTCGCCGTGTCCTCGACGACCGCGCAGCGCCGGGGATCGGCACCGAAACCCGCCGCCGCGGCGAGGTAGGGCTCGGGGTGCGGCTTGGTCCGGGTCACCTCGTCGCCCGCGACCGTGAGTGCGAAGTGGTGGCGGCCCAGCGATTCGAGGACCCGGTCGATGATGCGCCGGTGCGAGGCGGAGACCAGCGCGGTGGGCACCTTGTGCGCCGCGAGCTCGCCCAGCAGCCGTGCGGCGCCGGGCATCAGCGGCACACCGCGGCCGATGCGCTTCTCGAAGCGGTCGTTGAGCAGCACGGTGAGTTCCTCGATGGCGATGTCCGCGCCGGTGGCATCGATGAGGTAGCCGGCGCTGCGTGTCATGGGCCCGCCGACGACCACGTCACGCCACGTCTCCTCCAGACGGTGACCGAGGTCGGCGAAGACCTCGACCTCCACGTCCCACCAGAAACCCTCGGTGTCGACCAGCGTGCCGTCCATGTCGAGCAGAACCGCCTGCAGCGCCGACCCTTCGGTCGTACGGGTCAGGGACGCGGGGACCGTACTGGTCATCCGGCACACCTCCATGAGGGACGAGAAGGCCGGCCGCCTTCCCGGTGGGAACGGCGACCGGCCTGCACTGGACCGACCAGTCTACGACTCGTCCGCGAACGGCGCGCGCAACGGGACGCTACCGCGCGTCGAACTCATGGCTACCTTGCGTTGAAGTACTTCGCCTCGGGGTGGTGGATGACGATGGCGTCCGTGGACTGCTCGGGGTGCAGCTGGAACTCCTCGGAGAGCTTGACCCCGATCCGCTCGGGCTCGAGGAGCTCGGCGATCTTCGCCCGGTCCTCCAGGTCGGGGCAGGCGCCGTAGCCCAGGGAGAAGCGGGCACCTCGGTACTTCAGCGCGAACATGTCCTCGACGTCCGACGGGTCCTCGCCCGCGAAACCGAGCTCGCTGCGGACCCGCGCGTGCCAGTACTCGGCGAGGGCTTCGGCCAGCTGCACGGACAGCCCGTGCAGCTCCAGGTAGTCGCGGTAGGAGTTGGCCTCGAAGAGCTCGGCGGTGGCTCCGCCGATCTTCGAGCCGACGGTGACGACCTGAAGTCCGATCACGTCGGTCTCCCCCGACTCCTCCGGACGGAAGAAGTCCGCGAGGCAGAGACGCCGGCCGCGGCGCTGGCGCGGGAAGGTGAAGCGGGTGCGCTCGGAGCCGTCCTCGTGCAGCAGGATCAGGTCGTCGCCCTTGGACACGCAGGGGAAGTAGCCGTAGACGACGGCGGCTTCGAGCAGGTTCTCGGTGTGGAGCTTGTCGAGCCAACCTCGCAGGTGCGGGCGTCCCTCCCTCTCCACGAGCTCCTCGTACGTCGGTCCGTCGCCGGCGCGGGCCTGCTTGAGGCCCCACTGGCCCTTGAAGAGCGCCCCCTCGTCCAGCCAGGAGGCGTATTCCTTGAGCTGGATGCCCTTGACGACCCGGGTGCCCCAGAAGGGCGGCTCGGGGACCGGGTTGGTGACGGAGACGTCTGAGCGCACGCCCTCCTCGGGCGCCGCCTCCTCCACCGCGGGGGTGTCCCGCTTGGGCACCCTGCGCTGCTTCAGCTCCGGGAGGGCGGCGCCGGGAACACCGCGCTTGACCGCGACGAGGGCGTCCATCAGGCGGAGCCCTTCGAACGCGTCTCGGGCGTAGCGGACCTCGCCCTCGTAGATCTCGTGGAGGTCCTGTTCGACGTAGGCCCGGGTGAGGGCCGCGCCGCCGAGGATCACCGGGTAGTCGGCCGCCAGCTTGCGCTGGTTCAGCTCCTCCAGGTTCTCCTTCATGATCACGGTGGACTTGACGAGCAGACCGGACATGCCGATGACGTCGGCGCGGTGCTCCTGGGCGGCGTCGAGGATCGCGGAGACGGGCTGCTTGATGCCCAGGTTCACGACGTTGAAGCCGTTGTTGGACAGGATGATGTCGACCAGGTTCTTGCCGATGTCGTGGACGTCGCCGCGCACGGTGGCCAGCACGATCGTGCCCTTGCCCTCGTCGTCCGACTTCTCCATGTGCGGCTCGAGGTGGGCCACCGCGGTCTTCATGACCTCGGCGGACTGGAGCACGAAGGGCAGCTGCATCTGGCCGGAACCGAAGAGCTCGCCGACGACCTTCATGCCCGCCAGGAGGGTGTCGTTGACGATCTCGAGTGCGGGCCTGGCCAGCAGCGCCTCGTCGAGGTCGGCCTCCAGGCCGTTCTTCTCCCCGTCGATGATGCGGCGCTGGAGCCGCTCGTCCAGCGGCAGGGCCTTCAGCTCCTCGGCCCTGCCCTGCTTCATCGACTTGGTGTTGACGCCCTCGAAGAGCTCCATGAGCCGCTGCAGGGGGTCGTACCCCTGCGCCCGGCGGTCGTGGATCAGGTCGAGCGCGACCTTGACCTGCTCCTCCTCCAGCCGGGCGATCGGCAGGATCTTGGAGGCGTGCACGATCGCCGAGTCGAGACCGGCCTTGACGCACTCGTCCAGGAACACGGAGTTCAGCACGATGCGGGCGGCCGGGTTCAGGCCGAAGGAGATGTTGGACAGCCCCAGCGTCGTCTGCACGTCGGGGTGACGCCGCTTCAGCTCACGGATCGCGCCGATCGTGGCGATGCCGTCCTTGCGGGACTCCTCCTGGCCGGTGCAGATCGTGAAGGTCAGACAGTCGATCAGGAGGTCCGACTCGTGGAATCCCCAGGTGGTGGTGAGGTCCTCGATCAGCCGCTCGGCGATGGCGACCTTGTGCTCGACGGTGCGGGCCTGGCCCTCCTCGTCGATGGTCAGCGCGATGAGCGCCGCCCCGTGTTCGGCGGCAAGCGCGCTGACCTGTGCGAAGCGTGACTCGGGGCCGTCCCCGTCCTCGTAGTTGACGGAGTTGAGCACGGCGCGGCCGCCGAGCTTCTCCAGGCCCGCACGCAGGACCGGCAGTTCGGTGGAGTCGAGGACGATCGGCAGGGTGGAGGCGGTGGCGAAGCGGCCGGCCAGTTCCTCCATGTCGGCGACGCCGTCGCGGCCCACGTAGTCGACGCAGAGGTCGAGCATGTGCGCGCCCTCCCGGATCTGGTCGCGGGCCATCTCCACGCAGTCGTCCCAGCGCGCTTCGAGCATGGCCTCGCGGAACTTCTTGGATCCGTTGGCGTTCGTGCGCTCGCCGATGGCCAGGTACGAGGTGTCCTGGCGGAACGGGACGGTCTGGTAGAGCGAGGCCGCGCCGGGCTCGGGTCGCGGCTCGCGGGCCGACGGAGCCGCGCCGCGCACGCGCTCGACGAGCCGGCGCAGGTGTTCCGGCGTCGTGCCGCAGCAGCCGCCGACGAGGGACAGGCCGTACTCCCGGACGAAGGTCTCCTGGGCGTCGGCAAGCCCCTCTGCGTCGAGCGGGAAGTGCGCGCCCTCCTTCGTGAGCACCGGCAGACCGGCGTTCGGCATGCAGAGGAGCGGGATGCGGGAGTGGCGCGTGAGATAGCGCAGGTGCTCGCTCATCTCGGCGGGGCCGGTCGAGCAGTTCAGGCCGATCATGTCGACGCCGAGCGGTTCGAGAGCGGTCAGCGCGGCACCGATCTCGGAGCCGAGCAGCATGGTGCCGGTGGTCTCGAAGGCGAGCGAGCACAGCACCAGGAGGTCGCTGCCGGTGGCCTCGAGGGCGCGCCGGGCCCCGAGCACGGCCGCCTTGGTCTGGAGCAGGTCCTGCGTGGTCTCGATGATGAGCGCGTCGGCGCCGCCGGCGATCAGGCCCTCGGCGTTCTGCTGGAAGCCGTCGCGCAGGACCGTGTAGGGCGCGTGGCCGAGCGTCGGCAGCTTGGTGCCGGGGCCGATGGAACCGAGCACCCAGCGCTGCTGTCCGGTGGACTCGGTGAAACGGTCGGCGACCTCGCGGGCGATGCGGGCGCCCGATTCGGACAGCTCGTGGATCCGGCCGGGGATGTCGTACTCGCCCAGGGCGGAGGCATTGGCTCCGAACGTGTTGGTCTCGACGCAGTCGACGCCGACGGCGAAGTACTCCTCGTGAACCGACCGGACGATGTCGGGGCGCGTGACGTTCAGGATCTCGTTGCATCCTTCGAGGTTCTGGAAGTCCTCGAGTGTCGGGTCCTGGGCCTGGAGCATGGTGCCCATGGCACCGTCGGCCACCACCACCCGGGTGGCGAGCGCCTCGCGGAGCGCTGCGGCGCGGGTCCGGCTGTCAGCTGAGGGGGTCGGCAACGAGGCCATGGATGTTCTCCCTGGGATGCGACGGCTGTCGGCTTTGCGCCCATCTGCGGAGAGGGCACGCCGCCAGCGTAGCCGGGCGGTACCCGGGGCGGTCGCCGCGTCCCACGGGACGGACTGCATGCTGTGCGGTGAGCGGGCCCGCTCACCGGGTGACGGAGAATGTTCGCGCGACCGGACAGAGGTCGACATCGACCGATAGTGTTCAGCATTGTCGAACCGAGGTGGAGGAGTACGGCGCGATGGCGAAGAACATCCAGTCGCTCGAGCGGGCAGCCGCGATGCTGCGTCTGCTGGCAGGCGGCGAGCGTCGGCTCGGGCTGTCCGACATCTCGTCCGCACTGGGCCTGGCCAAAGGCACCGCGCACGGCATCCTGCGCACCCTTCAACACGAGGGCTTCGTCGAGCAGGACGCCGCGTCCGGCCGCTACCAGCTGGGCGCCGAGCTGCTGCGCCTGGGCAACAGCTACCTCGACGTGCACGAACTGCGCGCCAGAGCACTGGTGTGGACCGACGACCTGGCCCGGTCGAGCGGGGAGAGCGTCCACCTGGGCGTGCTCCACCAGCACGGCGTCCTGATCGTCCACCACGTCTTCCGGCCGGACGACAGTCGGCAGGTACTGGAGGTCGGCGCCATGCAGCCGCTGCACTCCACCGCCTTGGGCAAGGTGATCGCGGCGTACGACCCCGTCGCGCACAGTGAGGCCACCGAGGTCGAGCGCAGGTCATTCACGTCCCGCACCGTCACCGGGGACGAGGATTTCGAGTCGATGCTCGACCTGATCCGGGCCCAGGGCTGGGCGGCGGACGTGGAGGAGACCTGGGAGGGCGTGGCCGCGGTGGCGGCCCCCGTGCACGACCGGCGCAGGATGCCTGTCGGCGCCGTAGCGGTGACCGGGGCCGTCGAGCGGGTCTGCGTGGGCGGCGAACTGCGCCCCGAGCTCGTCGCAGCCGTCCGGGACTGCGCCCGCGCCGTCTCCCGGGACCTGGGCGCCGGACGCTTCTGAGCTCGCCCCGCGGCGTCGGTAACGATCGAGTCGCGCGTCACACACCCCTTGACTCACTCGCCGTCGGGGAGAAGCATTGCCGCTCACCGGTCGGCATTGCCGAACACCTAACGGCAATACGCGTTAAAGTGTGACAGTGCCGAGGGCCGGTCAAGCCCTACAGGTGACGTAGCCGCCGTAAGACGGATACCCACCTGGGGCGCGATCCACCGGAGGGACCCGGTGTTTCGCCTTCCCCTGGACGAAGGACAAAGGAGTCGCGGGTGTCCAGCTCCGACATCTTCATCGGCGAGACCATCGGTACCGCCATACTCATCCTGCTCGGCGGCGGTGTCTGTGCCGCCGTCACTCTCAAGCGATCCAAGGCGCAGAACGCCGGCTGGCTGGCCATCACCTTCGGGTGGGGCTTCGCCGTGCTGACCGGCGCCTACATAGCCTCCGGCGTGTCCGGAGCCCACCTCAATCCGGCCGTCACGATCGCCCTCGCGATCCAGGGGGGCACCCCCTGGAGCGACGTGCCCCTGTATCTCGTCTCGCAGCTGCTCGGGGCCATGATCGGTGCCGTACTCGTCTGGGCCGTCTACTACGGACAGTTCCACGCGCACCTCACCGACCCCGAGATCATGCGGAGCCAGCCGGCCGAGGAGGGTCTGGTCGACCAGAAGTCGGCACCGAAGGCCGGCCCCGTGCTCGGCGTCTTCAGCACGGGCCCGGAGATCCGCAACGGCCTGCAGAACGTGGTCACGGAGATCATCGCCACCTTCGTGCTGATCCTGGCCATCCTGACCCAGGGCCTCAACGGCGAGGGCAACGGCCTCGGCGTTCTCGGCGCGCTGATCACCTCGCTGGTGGTCGTCGGAATCGGCCTCTCGCTCGGTGGTCCGACCGGCTACGCAATCAACCCGGTGCGCGACCTCGGTCCGCGGATCGTGCACGCGTTGCTGCCGCTTCCGAACAAGGGCGGTTCGGACTGGGGCTACGCCTGGGTACCGGTGGTAGGACCGCTCATCGGGGCCGCGCTCGCGGGCGGTCTCTACAACCTCGCCTTCGCCTGAGCCAGACCCGCACACCACACAGACTTCCGGGAGCACACCGTGACCGACTCACACACCACCGGGCCGTTCATCGCGGCCATCGACCAGGGCACCACGTCCAGCCGCTGCATCGTCTTCGACAAGGACGGCCGCATCGTCTCCGTGGACCAGAAGGAGCACGAACAGATCTTCCCCAAGCCGGGCTGGGTCGAGCACGACGCGACGGAGATCTGGGAGAACGTCCAGGAGGTGGTCGCAGGAGCGATCGTCAAGGCCGGCATCACCTCCGCCGACGTCAAGGCGATCGGCATCACCAACCAGCGCGAGACCACCCTGCTCTGGGACAAGAACACCGGTGAGCCCGTCCACAACGCCCTCGTCTGGCAGGACACCCGCACCGACGCGCTCTGCCGGGAGCTCGGCCGAAACGTCGGCCAGGACCGCTTCCGCCGCGAGACCGGACTGCCGCTCGCGTCGTACTTCGCGGGCCCGAAGGTCCGCTGGCTACTCGACAACGTCGAGGGGCTGCGCGAGCGCGCCGAGCGGGGCGACATCCTCTTCGGCACCATGGACTCCTGGGTCATCTGGAACCTGACCGGCGGCACCGACGGCGGCGTCCACGTCACCGACGTCACCAACGCCTCACGCACCCTCCTGATGAACCTGCACACCATGGAGTGGGACGACAAGATCGTCCAGTCGCTGGAGATCCCGTCCGCCGTCCTGCCGGAGATCCGGTCCTCCGCCGAGGTGTACGGCAACGCCAAGGGCGGCGTCCTCGACGGCGTCCCGGTCGCCTCCGCACTCGGCGACCAGCAGGCCGCGCTGTTCGGCCAGACGTGTTTCGCCCAGGGCGAGGCCAAGTCCACGTACGGCACCGGCACCTTCATGCTGATGAACACCGGCCACACCCCGGTGAACTCGTACAACGGGCTGCTGACGACCGTCGGGTACCGGATCGGCGACCAGAAGCCGGTGTACGCCCTCGAAGGCTCCATCGCCGTCACCGGTTCGCTGGTGCAGTGGATGCGCGACCAGATGGGCCTGATCAAGTCCGCGGCGGAGATCGAGACGCTCGCCTCGTCCGTCGAGGACAACGGCGGCGCGTACTTCGTGCCCGCCTTCTCCGGCCTGTTCGCGCCGTACTGGCGTCCCGACGCCCGCGGCGTCATCGCCGGCCTCACCCGTTACGTCACCAAGGCGCACATCGCCCGTGCCGTGCTCGAGGCCACCGCCTGGCAGACACGCGAGATCAGCGACGCCATGACCAAGGACTCCGGCGTCGAGCTGACCGCACTCAAGGTCGACGGCGGAATGACCTCCAACAACCTGCTGATGCAGACCCTCTCCGACTTCCTGGACGCGCCCGTGGTGCGCCCCATGGTCGCCGAGACCACCTGCCTCGGCGCCGCCTACGCCGCCGGTCTCGCCGTCGGCTTCTGGCCGGACACCGACGCGCTGCGCGCCAACTGGCGCCGGGCCGCCGAGTGGACACCCCGCATGGACGCGGCCACCCGTGACCGCGAATACAAGAGCTGGCTCAAGGCCGTCGAACGGACCATGGGCTGGATCGAGGACGAAGAGAGCTAGAGGAGCAAACAAAATGACCACCCTGCAGAGCGTCCCCGCCCTCGGGACGCATCCGGCCTCCGGCTCCCTCCCGAGCCGCGCCGAGACCCGGGAGCGGCTTTCCAAGGCGACGTACGACCTCCTGGTGATCGGCGGCGGCATCCTGGGCATCTCCACCGCCTGGCATGCGGCGCAGTCCGGACTGCGGGTGGCCCTGGTGGACGCCGGCGACTTCGCCGGCGCCACCTCGTCCGCCTCGTCCAAGCTGCTCCACGGCGGTCTGCGCTACCTGCAGACCGGCGCGGTGAAGCTGGTCGCCGAGAACCACTTCGAGCGGCGCGCCGTCTCGCGTCAGGTCGCCCCCCACCTGGCCAACCCGCTCACCTTCTACCTGCCGGTCTACAAGGGCGGCCCGCACGGCGCCGCGAAGCTCGGCGCGGGCGTCTTCGCCTACTCGGCGCTGTCCGCCTTCGGTGACGGTGTCGGCCACGTGATCAGCCCGGCCCGCGCCCAGCGCGACGTGCCGGAGCTGCGCACCGACAACCTGAAGGCCGTCGCGGTCTACGGCGACGACCAGATGAACGACGCCCGGATGGCGCTGATGACCGTCCGTGCGGCGGTCGACGCCGGGGCCGAGGTCCTCAACCACGCCGCCGTCACCGGGCTGCGCTTCACCAGGGGCCGGGTCACCGGCGCCGAGCTGAAGGACCGCCAGGACGGCACGGAGTTCGGCATCGACGCCCGGCTGGTGCTCAACGCCACCGGGCCCTGGGTCGACCACCTGCGGAAGCTGGAGGACCCGAACGCGGCGCCCTCCATACGCCTGTCCAAGGGCGCGCACCTGGTCCTCAAGCGCACCCGCCCGTGGAGGGCCGCGCTGGCGACCCCGATCGACAAGTACCGCATCACGTTCGCCCTGCCGTGGGAGGACATGCTTCTGCTCGGCACCACGGACGAGGAGTACGAGGGTGACCCGGCCGATGTCGCGGTCACCGAGAAGGACACGGCTCAGATCCTCGACGAGGCGGCCTTCTCGGTCCGGGACCAGCAGCTGTCCCGGGATCTGATCACCTACTCCTTCGCGGGCCTGCGGGTGCTGCCGGGCGGGCCAGGGGACACGTCGAAGGCGAAGCGCGAGACGGTCGTGACCGAGGGCCGCGGCGGCATGCTGTCGGTCGCCGGCGGCAAGTGGACCACGTTCCGCCACATCGGCCGTACGGTGATGAACAAGCTGGCCGAGCTCCCCGGGCACCCCTTGGCCGAGGACATGGAGCCGATGGCACGCCTGCCGAGGAAGATGCCGCTGCCCGGCATCGCGAACCCGAACGCGGTCGCCCACCGGCTGCTGGCAGGCGGCGGGACGCCGGGGGCGCGGATGTCCGCCGACACCGCGCGGCACCTCGCGACCCACTACGGTTCGCTCTCCTTCGACATCGCGCGGATGGCGGACGAGGACCCGGCACTCGCCGAGCGGATCCACCCCGACGCCCCGGAGATCTGGGCGCAGGTGGCCTACGCGCGCGACCGTGAGTGGGCCGAGACCGCGGACGACGTGCTGCGGCGCCGGACGACGCTGACGATCCGCGGACTCGCGACCGACGACATCCGGACGCGGGTCGAGGACATGCTGGGCGACGGACGCTGACGGTACGGCACACGGCAGGGGCGGTCTCCCGGGACGGGGGCCGCCCCTGCCGTGTGCCGGGCCTGTCGCGGCTGCGCGTCCCCGGGGAACACCGTCGGAACCCTCATCCGAATCAAGGAGTGGCACGGTTCGCCGCCGCATGCAAACGGGCTGCGGCACAGGGGGCCGGAAGTCGTAAGGTTGGTCCGTACACAAGGGAACTTGGGAAGGAGGCCTGGGTGATCGAGCTCGAGGGGGTACCCGAGCTGATCGACCCGGTCATGGTGGCCGCGTTCGAGGGCTGGAACGACGCCGGTGACGCAGCCTCCACCGCGGTCGGCCATCTGGACCGGGAATGGAAGGGCGAGGTCTTCGCGGCGCTCGACGCCGAGGACTACTACGACTTCCAGGTCAATCGCCCCACGGTGTGGCTGGACGGTGGTTCACGCAAGATCACCTGGCCCACCACGCGGCTCTCCGTGGTCAGGATCGGCGGGGACAAACCCCGGGATCTGGTGCTGGTCCGAGGCATCGAACCCTCCATGCGCTGGCGCTCGTTCTGCAACGAGATCCTCGGCTTCGCGCATGAGCTCGGTGTCGAGATGGTCGTGATCCTGGGGGCGCTGCTGGGTGACACCCCGCACACGCGGCCGGTGCCCGTCAGCGGTGTCACATCGGACCCGGACCTGGCCAGGACGATGGACCTGGAGGAGACCAGATACGAGGGCCCGACCGGCATCGTGGGCATCCTCCAGGAGGCCTGTACGCACGCGGGCGTGCCCGCGGTGAGTCTGTGGGCGGCGGTGCCCCACTACGTGTCGCAGCCGCCGAACCCGAAGGCGACGCTGGCGCTCCTGAACAGGCTCGAGGATCTGCTCGGACTGCGGATCCCGCTGGGCGAGCTGCCCGAGGACGCCCGCGCCTGGCAGCTCGGCGTCGATCAGCTGGCCTCCGAGGACAGCGAGGTCGCCGAGTACGTCCAGACCCTGGAGGAGGCACGGGACACCGCGGAACTCCCGGAGGCGTCCGGCGAGGCCATCGCCCGGGAGTTCGAGCGGTATCTGCGGCGCAGGGACGTCGGGGGACCTGGTCAGGCGCCCGGCGGGCACGCCACGGAGAGCGGTGACGCGCCCTACCTGCGGGACACCTCCGGCGGGCGTACACGGCCGCCCAAGCCGCAGCGCCCTGACAAGGGGCGGCCCAAGGACGGTGACGGGGGCACACCGGGCGACCCGCCGGCCGGACCGGACGAGGATCCCTCGGACGGCTGACCGCAGCCGTCCCGGCCGGGTCGGGCGACACCGCGCCCGGCGGCACGGACAGGAGAACGGCCCCGGGCCCCGCGATCTCTCGCGGGGCC